>NZ_JBIDAJ010000011.1:0-228612 GCF_043202395.1 Streptomyces sp. NPDC048197 | reverse complement strand
GTGTGGACGTAAAGCGTCAGCAGTCCACACAACCGGCCCCGGAGGCCCGTCACCGCACCCGACACCCACCCAGCCCGCCGCAGGCGCAACGGCGACCAACACCCGCGGCGCGAGAGACGGGTACGTACGCGGCGCCGCAAAGCGCACAACGGCGAGCCCCGCGGCGGGAGAGACGGCTACGTGCGGGGGCGCCGCAAAGCGCAACAGAGAGCGAGCCCCGCGGCGTCGCAGACGGGTACGTGCGGCGCGCCGCAAAGCGCAACGGCGAGCGAGCCCCGCGGCGCATCAGCCAGGTGCGTGGGAAGAAAGCCAAGCGCAGCGGATCGGCGCACTCTGGAGAGGTAGGGCCCCCGCCAGAGAGGAGTGAGGCGATGCAGGAGACCATCACCGCGGGCGTGGACGGTACGCCGGAGTCGTCGGCCGCCGTTCTGTGGGCGGCCCGGGAGGCACAGTTGCGCAGGGCCCGGCTGCGGCTGCTGCACGCCTGGGTGCTGCTCGCCCCGGAGCCCGCCGGGCCGCCGGGCGAGGAGAGCGACCAGAACTACTGGCCCCACCGGATGATGGACGAGGTGACCGGTACCGTCCGGGCCCGCTACCCGGACCTTCCGCTGGAGCGGGAGCTGGTGCCCAAGGATCCGCTGGAGGCCCTGGCGGACGCCGCCGGGCGGTCGGACCTGCTGGTGCTGGGCACGCGTGACCTGGGGCCGGTGTCGCGGTACGTACTGGGTGAAGTCGGCCTCCAGCTCATCGCCCGCACCACCACGCCCACGGTCCTGGTCCGCACCCGGCAGGAGGCCGCGGTGGCCGGCCGCGGCGGTGACGTGGTGGTGGGGGTCGGCCTGCACGAACCGCACGAGCCGCAGCTTGCCTTCGCCTTCGACTGCGCGCTGCGGCACGGCGTCACCCTGCGTGCCGTGCACGGCCGGCACCTGCCGTCGTTCGCGTACAACCGGGGCGGCGGGGTGGAGCCGTACGCGGCCGAGGAGGCGGCCGCGGTGGCCCGTAAGGACCTGGCCCGGGCGCTGTCTCCGTGGCGGGAGAAGTACCCGGACGTGGCGGTGGACGCACGGGTGGAGCTGGAGAGCCCGGCGCCGGCGCTGCTGCACGACACCGCCGACGCCGGGCTGCTGGTGGTCGGGCGCCGTCACCGCCGTCTGCGGCCCGCGCCGCGGATCGGCCACATCGTGCAGGCGGTCGTCCACCACGCCGCGTGCCCGGTGGCGGTGGTGCCGTACGAGGGGAAGGGCGGATGATGACGACAGGGGCACCGAAGCGGAGGTGAACCATGGCGATCACCGTCGAGTGGCCGGTCCGGCTGCAGCTCGTCGAGGAGGGTGGCACGACCACGGCCCGTGCGGAACTCCGTACCCGGGCCGCGACCTTCACCGGGCACGGCACGGCGCGGCGCAGCCCGGACGACCGGGACGTGCCGGAGATCGGGGAGGAGATCGCGGCCGGGCGGGCGCTGCGGGACCTGGCCGGGCAGCTGCTGCGGGTGGCGGACGACGACCTGGAGGACGCCGGGGCCGCACCGCCGCGGCACGAGACCCGCATCGCCTACGGCTGGACCGACCAACTGGCCTGAGCCGCGGTGGCGGACCGTGCCCGGTCGTGGAAGGAGCCGGCCATGTCGGATGCCACGCTCACCGACCTCTACGAGGTGACCATGGCCCTGTCGTACGTCCGCGAGGGCATGGTGCGGCCGGCGACCTTCAGCTGTTTCGTGCGGGAACTGCCGCCGGAGCGGGGCTTTCTGGTCGCGGCGGGCGTCGAGACCGTCCTGGCGCATCTGGAGGGGTTCCGGGTCGGGCAGGAGGACGTCGAGGTGTTCGCCGAGACGCTGCAACGGCCGGCGGAGGATGTGGCCCCGCTGCTCGGCATGCGCTTCACGGGCGAGGTGCGGGCGGTGCCCGAGGGGCATGTGGTGCTGGCCGGCGAACCGCTGCTGGAGATCACCGCACCGCTCCCCCAGGCCCAGCTGCTGGAGTCGTACGTCCTCAACCAGCTCAGCCATCAGACCACTCTGGCGTCGAAGTGCGCCCGCTGTGTGCTGGCCGCGCACGGGCGGCCGGTGGTGGACTTCTCGCTGCGGCGCACCCATGGCATCGAGGCGGCCCACACGGTGGCCCGGCTGGGTGCGATGGCGGGTTTCGCCGGGACCAGCAACGTCGCCGCGGCGCACGCCGAGGACCTGCCCGCGATCGGCACGATGGCGCACTCGTACGTGGAGGCGTTCACGGACGAGGAGGCGGCCTTCACCGCGTTCGCGCGCTGCCATCCCGGGCCGGTGACCTTCCTGGTGGACACCTACGACACGGCGTCCGGGGTGGCCGCGGCGGCCCGGGTGCTGACATCCCTGGGCATCGGGGACGGCTCCGCGATCCGGCTGGACAGCGGGGACCTGGCCCGGCTCTCGCGGCAGGCCCGCGCGATGCTCGACAACGCGGGCCTGCCGCAGGTCCGCATCGTCGCCAGCGGCGGACTCGACGAGTTCGCCGTGCACGACCTGGTGACCGCGGGGGCGCCGATCGACGTCTTCGCGGTGGGCACCCGGGTGGGGGTGAGCGCCGATGCGCCGTATCTGGACTCGGCGTACAAGCTCGTGGCGTACGACGGGCGGCCGGTGATGAAGCTGTCGGCGGCGAAGGTGACCGCGCCGGGCCGCAAGCAGGTGTTCCGCAGGCCCGGCTTCCTGGACGTGATCGGGCTGGCCGACGAGGCGCCGCCCGCGGACAGCGTGCCGCTGCTGGTGACGCTGATGCGGGAGGGCGCGCGCTGTGTGCCGCGGGACCGGCCGGTGGACGCCCGGCAGCGGCTGGCCGCCGACCTCGCCGGGCTGCCCGGGCCGGCCCGGCGGATCCGGTCCCCGCAGCCGGTGCGGGCTGTGGTGTCGCACCGGCTGGCCGTGCTGACCGAGCGGGTCCGGCGGCGGACCGAGCGGGACACCCTGGCGCCGTTCGGGGCGGACGCCTGACGGCCCGGGGGGGGACGCGGACCGGGGGGACGCGGACCTGGGGGCGCGGACCAGGGGAGGCACGGTTCGGGGAAGGCACGGTCCGCGGTGGCAGTCCTGAGGGGAGCCGCGTACCGGGGCGGCATCAGGCGCGTTCGGGGACGACCGCGACGGGGCAGTCGGCGTGGCACAGTGCGCTGTGGGCGACCCGGCCGAGCGGCAGCCCGAAGTGCCCGTGGCGGTGGCCCGCGCCGACGACGAGGAGGTCGGCCGCGGCGGCGCGGTGCACCAGCACCTTGTGCGCCGGGCCCTCGACGGTGGTGCGGCGCACCGTGACGGCCGGGTGCTCGGCGGCCACCTCCGCCAGTGCGGCGTCGAGTTGCTCCGCGGCCTGTTCGTCGTGGTAGCTCTGCGCCTGGGTGGCGAGCAGCGGCGGATCGTCGCTGCGTTCGTGCGCGGGGCAGCGCCAGGCGCGGACGGCCTTGAGCAGACAGCCGCGGGCCTCGGCCTCCCGGAAGGCGAACCGCGCCGCCTCCGCGCTCTTCGCCGGCTCGCCGACCCCGAGCAGGATGCTGCGGTGACTTCCCGCGAGCCCCGCCCGGTCGCCGCGCACCACAACCACGGGGCAGCGGGCCCGGGCGGCGACCGCCACCCCGACGGAGCCCAGCAGCCGGCCGAGGATCTCGCCGCGCCCGCGGGAGCCCAGGACCAGGGCGTAGGCGTGGTGGGCCTCGCGCAGCAGGGCATCGACCGCCTCCTCGGGCAGCACCTCGGACACGGTCTCGACGTCCGCGTGGCGGCAGCGGGCGCGTTCCACGGCGGCGCCGGCGACGGCCTCGGCGAGCACCTGTTCACCGGGCGGTTCGCCGGCGTCCGGTCCGGACTCCGGGGGCTCGTAGTGCTCCCAGGTGGAGGCGTGCACGATCCGCAGCGGCAGCCCGTGGAGGGCGGCCTCGTCCACCGCCCAGTCCAGGGCCCGCAGGGCGGGGTCCGAACCGTCGACACCCACGACCAAGGGCCGTTCCATGGCCGCCACCGCCCTTCTCACGGTCGTCCGGCTCCCGGTGCGCCCTCCCATCGTCACCCCGCGTACGGGCGCCCGCCAGGTCCGGACGCGCCCGTGGCTGCCGGGCGTGGTGCCATGGAAAGGACACCGATGCCGGACCCGACAAGACCGGCGACGGACAGCGACGAACGGATGTCACGATGACCGGTGCGCCGTTGCTCGCCACGGCCCTGCGCTCGCTGCGGGCCGTGGTCCTCGACACCGACGGAGTGATCATCGACTCCGCCCGGTTGCACGCCGCGGCCTGGAAGGACGCCTTCGACCCGTTCCTGGAGGCCACCGGCGGCCAGCGCCCGTTCGACCTGGTGGAGGACTACCTCCGGCACGTCGACGGCCGGTCGCGGCTGGACGGGGCGAGTGCCTTCCTGGCGTCCCGGGGCCTGGACCTGCCGCCGGGCGACCCGGACGACGCCCCCGGCTCCGGCACGGTCCGGGCCCTGGCCGCCCGCAAGGAGCAGCTCTTCACCGCCGGCCTGAGGACCCACACCATCGAGGCCTGGCCCGGCTGTGTGCGGCTGCTGGACGCGCTGCGGCGGGCCCGGGTGCCGTGCGCGGCGGTCTCGGCGTCCCGGCACGCGACCGAGCTGCTGTCCGCGGCCGGGGTGCTGGCGCTGTTCCAGACCGTGGTGGACGGCAACGAGGTGCGCCGGCTGGGCCTGCCCGGCAAACCGGACCCGGCGCTGTTCGTGGAGGCGGCCCGGCGGCTGGACGTGCCGCCCCGGGACACCGCCGTGGTGGAGGACGCGCTGGCCGGTGTCGAGGCGGGCCGGCGGGGCGGGTTCGGGCTGGTGGTGGGGGTGGACCGGACCGGCGGGCGGATCAGCGCGGCGGCCCTGCGCCGGCACGGCGCCGACGTGGTCGTGGCCGACCCCGGCGAGCTGCTGGTGGCCGGGGAGGACTGATGGCGCGCCCCTGGACCTGGTCGTACGAGGGCTATGACCCGGCGGGCGAGCGGCTGCGGGAGACGCTGTGCGCGCTGGGCAACGGCTACTTCGTCACCCGTGGTGCGGCATGCGAGGTGCTGGGTGACCTCGTGCACTATCCGGGGACGTACGTGGCCGGCTGCTACAACCGGCTCACCTCGACCGTGGCGGGCCGGTCGGTGGACAACGAGGACATGGTCAACATGCCCAACTGGCTTCCGCTGCGGTACCGGATCTGCCCCGCCGACGCCGCTCCCGGCCCGTGGCTCTCGCCCGACCATCCCCATCTCGGCGAGCACCGGCAGACGCTGGACCTGCGCGGCGGCACGCTGACCCGCTCCTCGGCGTACACCGACGAGGCGGGGCGGCGGCTGGGGGTGGAGGAGCGCCGTCTGGTGCACATGGGCGAGCCACATCTGGCCGCGCAGCGCCTGTCGTTCACGGCCGACGGGTGGGCCGGTGCGGTCGAGGTGGAGGCGGCGCTCGACGGCGGGGTCCGCAATGCCGGTGTGGCGCGCTACCGGGGGCTGGCCGATCAGCATCTGCGCGGCTGGGAGTCGGGCTCGGAGCGGCCCGACACCATGTGGCTGACCTCGCGCACCACCGACTCGGACATCCTGGTGGCGCTGGCGGCTCGGCTGCGGGCCACGCCGGCCCGGGGCGTGGCGCACCAGACCCGGCTGACGGTGCTGCGGGCCTTCCAGACCGTGGTGCTGCCGGTCGGCCCGGGCAGCACCGCGGTCGTCGACAAGACCGTGGCGCTGTACACCTCCCGCGACCCGGCGATCGAGAGTCCCCGGCGCGCGGCGGTCGACTGTGTGATCCAGGCGCCGCACTTCCGGCAGTTGCTGGCGTCGCACCGCCGCGCCTGGGCGGACCTGTGGCGGCAGGCGAAGCTGGAGGTGCCCGGGGAGGCCGGCCAGATCCTGCGGCTGCACCTGTTCCATGTGCTGCAGACCCTGTCGCCGCACACCGCCGAACTCGACGTGGGGGTGCCGGCCCGCGGGCTGCACGGCGAGTCGTACCGGGGGCACGTCTTCTGGGACGAGCTGTTCGTGCTGCCGTTCTTGAACCTGCATCTGCCGCAGGTCTCCCGGGCGTTGCTGGAGTACCGCTACCGGCGGCTGCCGGCCGCCCTGCACGCGGCGCGGGAGACCGGCCGGAGCGGTGCGATGTATCCGTGGCAGAGCGCCGGGGACGGCCGGGAGGAGACCCAGCAGCTGCACCTCAATCCGCGCTCGGGCCGCTGGCTGCCCGACTACTCGCGGCTGCAGCACCACGTCGGCTCGGCCATCGCGTACAACGTCTGGCAGTACGGGCAGGCCAGCGGGGACAGCGACTTCCTGGGGACCAAGGGCGCGGAGATGCTGCTGCAGATCGCCCGTTTCTGGGCCTCGGCCACGGCCTGGGACACCCGGCTGGGCCGGTACCGGATCCGCGGGGTGGTCGGCCCCGACGAGTACCACGACGGGTATCCGGGGGCGGCGCAGCCGGGTGTGGACGACAACGCCTACACCAATGTGACCGCGGCCTGGGTGCTGATGCGGGCCCTGGAGCTGTGCGAGACGCTGCCCGAGGCGCACCGCCGGCAGCTCTTCGAACGGATCCAGCTCACCCCGGACGAGCCGGAGCGCTGGGAGGACATCGCGCACCGGCTGCACGTGCCGCACCACCGCGGCGTCATCAGCCAGTTCGCCGGGTACGGGGACCTCGCCGAACTGGACTGGGAGGGCTACCGGCGGCGCTACGGCGACATCCGGCGGCTGGACCGGATCCTGGAGGCGGAGGGCGACACCGTCAACCGCTACCAGGCGTCCAAGCAGGCGGATGTGCTGATGCTCGGCTATCTGTTCTCCCCTGCCGAACTCGTCGCGGTGTTCCGCCGGTTGGGGTATCCGCTGGACGAGGACCTCTGGCACGCCACCGTGGACTATTACCTGAGCCGGACCAGTCACGGCTCGACGCTGAGTGCGCTGGCCCATGCCTGGGTGCTGGCCCGGGTCCAGCGGCCCGACGCCTGGGCGTACTGCGAGGAGGCGCTGACCGGGGACGTGGCCGATGTCCAGGGCGGTACGACCGCGGAGGGCATCCACCTGGGCGCGATGGCCGGCACTCTGGATCTGGTGCAGCGCGGTCTGACCGGGCTGGAGACCCGGGAGGAGGCCCTCTGGCTGGATCCGGCCCCGCTGCCGCAGCTGTCGAAGTTCGCGGTGCGGATCCGTTACCGCCGGCACTGGGACGTCGATCTGCGGATCCGGGCCGAGCAGGTGGGCATCGCCGTGCCGGAGTCGGACCTGCCGCCGGTCCGGGTCCGGCTGCGGGACCGTTCCTTCCTCATCGCGCCCGGCACGGCCCGCCGCCTCGACCTGCCCGACCCTTGACGGCCGGGTGCCTGGTCACGGAGCGCGGTCCGGCGCCCCGGGGAGGAGCGCGTCGAGCGCGGCGCGGTCGGTCTTGCCGTTGGCGTTGAGCGGGAGAGTTTCGAGGGCGGTGAGGGTGGCCGGGACCATGTAGGCGGGGAGCCGGTCGCGCAGGGCCGCGTGGAGGGTGTCGGCGGTGGTGCCCGCGGTGCCGGTGTAGGCGGCGGTGAGTTCGACGCCGCCGGGCGTGGTCCGGGGCAGCACGGCGGCCTCCCGGACCCCGGGCAGGGCCCGCAGCGCGGCCTCGACCTCGCCGAGTTCGACGCGGTAGCCGTGCACCTGGACCTGCTGGTCGCCGCGGCCGAGGTGGACCAGCGGCCGGTGGTCGTCGCCGGCCGGGGCGGCGGACGCGTCCAGCGGGGTGACGCGGTCGCCGGTGCGGTACCAGTGGTCGTCGGTCAGCGGGGCGGCCGGGTCGTGGGGGGAGCCGTCGGGTGCCAGGAAGCGGCCGGTGTTGTCCGCCGGGTCGAGGTAGCCGGGGAAGCGCTGGGCGCCGCGGACGCACAACTCGCCGTGGTGGTCGCGACGTTGGAGGCCGGGGTAGAGGGTGCCGATGGGGACGGTGCCGTTGGCCGGGGACGGCCAGTCGGCGGGGTCGGGCGGCAGGCGGTAGGCGGTGCAGGTCACGGTCAGTTCGGTGGGGCCGTAGGCGTTCTCCAGCCGGCTGTGCGGGGCGGCGCGGTGCCAGGCCGCGGCCTGCTGGAGGGTCAGCGGTTCACCGCAGAACATGCTGTGCCGCAGGGTCGGCATGCTGTCCGGTTTCAGGGCGCGGAACCGCTGGGCGAGGGAGACCACCGACGGTACGGAGTTCCAGTGGGTGAGGGCGTGCCGGGCCACGAAGCGGACCGGGGCGAGCAGGTCGTCGCGGGACGGGACGACCAGGGTGGCGCCGCTCCCCCAGGTGGTGAACATGTCGTGCACGGACGGGTCGAAGGTGAGGTCGAAGGTCTGTGAGCAGCGGGCGCCGGGGCCGGCGGCGGCGCGCGGGACGGCGTGGGTGAGGTAGGCGCAGACGTTGCGGTGCCGGATGGGGACGCCCTTGGGGACGCCGGTGGAGCCGGAGGTGAAGAGGAGGTAGGCGAGGTCGTCGGGGCGGGCGGCGGGCAGGGCGGGGAGCGGTGCGGCGGGGAGCTGCGGCAGTTCGGCGTCGGTGCGGGTGACCAGGGGCACGTCCGGCGGTGTGGGCCGGGCGGCGGTCCCGTCGGAGAGTACGGCGTCGAGCCGGGCGGCGCGGACGATGCGGGCGTTGCGTTCGGCCGGGAAGGCGGGGCCGAGCGGGACGACGGTGGCGCCGAGGCGCAGTACGGCGAGGTATCCGGCGTAGGCGACGGCGGTACGGCCGGCCAGCAGGCCCACCCGGCGGGGCGGTGTCCCGCCGAGGCGGTCGAGCAGCGCGGCCGCGAGGGCGTCGGCGCGGGCGGCGAGACGGGCGTAGGTCAGCGTGGTGTCGCCGGTCTCCAGCGCGGGCCGGTCCGGGTGAGCGGCGGCCGTGGCCGCGAACCAGTCGAGGAGGGTGTGCCGTGCGGCGGGGATGCTCACCGTGCGCCTTTCCAAGGAGTGGGGCGGGGGGTTGGGGCCGGGGTGTCGGGCCTGCCTGCGGGCGGGTCCGGCGCGTCTGCGGCCAGGGCGAACGCGCAGCTCAGCGGGGTGCTGGAGTGGTCGCGCAGGCTCAGCCAGCGGTAGCCGCGCCAGCGGCCCGAGCGGGCGCCGGGCGGGACGTCGATGGTCCAGGGGCGCCCGGCGAGCCCCCGTCCGGCGGCCTTGACGCAGGCTTCCTGGGCGGTCCACACCCAGGCGACCTCCTCGGCGGCGAGGGCCGGCGGCAGTGCGGTGAGCCGTCCGGCGTGCGTACCGAGCAGCCGCCGGGCGAAGGAGGCGCGGACGGCGGGGTCCGGGCGCTGGACGTCCACGCCGACGGCGCGCCCCAGCGCCACCCCGGCGGCGAGCGCGCCCCGGCTGTGGGACACGCTGATGCCGAGGTCGGGGTGCCCGCGCAGCCACGGCTTGCCGCGCCGGTCGGGGACGATCTCGGCGCCGGCCGGGCCGGGCCCTACGGTGGCCAGCAGCTGCCGCAACAGCCCGCGGCCGGCGAGGAATTCACGGGCCCGCCATTCGGGCAGGGCGGCCGCGCGGCGCCGGTCGTCCCGGTGGGTGCTGGCGGCGGCGCGGTCCGCGGTCGTGAGGGTCACCCAGACTCCACCGGCCACCTCGATCGGGGCCGTCACGGCAGGGTGCCCGGCCGTTCGAGGGCGGCCAGCAGGTCCTCGGCGGCGTCCGCGAGGGTGCCGAGGACGACCTCGTCGGCGCCACCGCCGATGCCGAAGAGCGCGGCCTGGGCGCGGACTTCCTGGATTCCTCCGGTGGTGAAGCCGGCCGCGCCCCACAGCTGGGCGCAGTCGCCGAGGACGTGGTGGACGGTGGCGCCGGCGGCCGCTTTGAGGGTGGCGGCCGCCGTGGCGTCGTGCCGCAGCGCCACCTGGTCGGCCAACTCACCGCCGAGCGCGTGCAGTTCGCGGACCCTCAGCAGGCAGGACGCGAACCGCTGCCGGACCGGGTCAAGGTCCCACAGGGTGCCGTCGCCGTGCGGGCGGCCGGTGAGGTGGCGGTGGGTGTCGGCCAGCACCCGGCGGCACAGTGCCACGCCCCATTGGGCGCCGGCCAGCCGTTCGGTGCCGATGTGGCGGGCGAAGAGCGGCAGTCCGAAGCCGACGCGGCCGAGCACCTGGTCCCGGCCGAGCCGTACCCCGTCGAAGGTGACGTGGCCGGCGCCGGAGTCGGCGAACAGGGCGGAGTCGGCGGGGCGCACGGTGACGCCCGGTGCGTCGGCCGGTACCAGGACCCAGGTGAAGTGGGTGAAGTGCCGCCCCGGGCGGTGCCGGGCGAGGACGAGGAAGTGGGTGGCGGTGGTGGTGTTGGCGATCCAGTTCTTCTCGCCGGTCACCTCGAGGGCGTCATCCTCGATGCGCAGTTCCGTGCGGAGGGCGGTGAGGTCGGTGCCGGCGGTGACGTCGGTGGCGGCGAGGGCGAGGGTGGCCCGGCCTGTGAGCGCACCCGCAAGGGCCTGCCGGGCGGCCGGTGCCCGGCCGGTGGCGAGCAGGGGCAGCGCGGTGGCCAGCTGGACGCTGACCGACAGGGTGGCGGCGACGGAGAAGCGGGCGTCGACGGCGGTGAGCAGGTCGGCGAGGCCGGCCGGGTCGATGCCGGTGCCGGGCTGCCGGTCGCGGTAGGCGCCGGCGGTCAGGCCGGCGCCGCCGAGTGCGGCCCAGACCTGGGCGCCGGACGCGGTGCGGGGCAGTGCGTCGAGCGGGGCGTAGCGGGGGTCAGGCAAAGCTCACCGCCTGGTCGCGCAGTGCCAGTCGGCCGTCGGCGAGGTGCAGCCGGTCGTTGCTGTAGTTGAGCGGCGCGGAGCGCAGGTCGCGCAGGGCCTGTTCGAGCCGGGTGGGTGAGTCCTTGAGGTAGCCGTGGCGCAATCCGAGCGCGGTGATCAGGTCGTCGACGGCCGCCAGGCACTCCTCGGAGGCGGTGATCTTCAGCGCGTTGAGCTGGAGCTGGCGGGCCGGTGCGGACAGGTCGGCGCCGGACTCCACGGTGTGCAGGGATCGTTGGAGCAGGGCGTGCACGGTGTCGAGGCGCTGCCGGGACCGGGCGATCCGGGTGAGGAGGAGCTCGGAGGTGAGGTCGAAGCGGGCCCGGCCGGCGGGGCTGCGCAGCAGGCGCAGTACGCGGGAGAGCGCCCCGGCGGCGGTGCCGAGCCAGACCGCGGACCAGCCCAGGTGGGCCAGCGGTCCGAAGACCGTGGTGGCGATCCGGTGGAATTCCCCTGCGTCGCCGACGACTTGGTCACCGGGGACGCGTCCGGTCAGGGTGAGTGCGGCGCTGTGGCCGGCGCGCATGCCCATCGGCTGCCAGTCGCCGGAGGCGGTGAGCTCGAGCTGGTCGCGGTCGGCGTAGACCAGCGTCACCTCGTGGGCGGAGGCGTCGGCCCCGGGGCTGCGCATGGTGATCAGGAAGCCGTCGGCGTGGCCGCCGCCGGTGACGATGGGCGCGAACCGCTCCACCACCAACTCGCCTTCTTCGGCTTGTAGTTGGGCCTGGGCGCTGAGCAGATGGCCGCCCTTGCCGGCCTCCGTGGTGACGGAGGCGAGATAGCACTCGCCCGCCGCGATCCGCGGCAGCACCTCCTTGCGCAGCCGCTCGTTCCC
The DNA here is from genome assembly GCF_043202395.1 of Streptomyces sp. NPDC048197. NCBI lineage: Bacteria > Bacillati > Actinomycetota > Actinomycetes > Kitasatosporales > Streptomycetaceae > Streptomyces > Streptomyces sp. NPDC048197. The sequence continues at coordinate 217,048 of NZ_JBIDAJ010000011.1, read as the reverse complement.
GTACCGCACCAGGGCCGCCGCCTGCTGGCAGTGCATGGCGAAGATCATGCCGACGGACATGTCGCTGCGCCCGAGGGTCTGAGCGGCGGCCGCCAGGTCCCGTACGGTGCCGCCGAGGCCGCCGTGGGCTGCCGGTACGAGCAGTCCGAGCAGGCCGGTGCGGCGCAGCGCGTCCAGTGCGGCCACCGGGAATTGCGCGGCGCGGTCGGTGCGGGCCAGGTGTTCCTCGGTGGCCTCGGTGACGGCCGCCAGACGGTCGGTCAGGTCCAGCGGGGGGCGGGTGGCGGGCTCGGTGGTCATGCGGTCTCCTGGCCGGCCGGTACGTCGCCGGTGCCCTGGGGCAGCTGGGCGGCGATCACGTTCCAGAGGCTGCCGGCGGTGGCGAAGGTGGTGTCGTTGAGCTCCTCGTCCGGCAGCGAGATGCCGAAGGTGTCCTCGACGGCGAACAGCAGCTCGATGGCCTGCATGGAGTCGACGCCGAGTTTGCGCAGGTCGGTGTGGGGGGGTGAGGGCGGTGCCGCCGGGGCCGGCGGGCTTGAGGAAGGGCTGCAGCAGGGCGGTGAAGCGGGCGTCCATGGTGTCTCTTTCGGTGCGGTCAGCGGGCGATGCGGCACAGGTCGTCGACCCGGCGGAGGTTTTCCGGTACGAGCGCGTCGGCGTCGAGTTCCCGGCCCAGTGCCGTCTCCAGCCGCTCGATGATCTCGATCAGCCGGAAGGAGCTGAAGGAGGGGAAGGAGTCGAAGGGTGCGCCGCCCAGGAGGCCGGCCACCTCCACGCCGAGCACGTCCGCGGCGACCGCGGCCACCTGGTCGCGGAGCGCGTCGTCGGCGGGCGGGGCGGCCGCCGGGGCCGGGATGCCGGGCGGGGTGCCGAAGACGGTGAGGTCGGCGGTGAGCACGTCCCGCAGCCGGTCGACGATGCCCGGCGGCTCGGCGCGGCCGCGGGACAGCCGGCGGTGGGCGAGGTAGGTCTGCTCGACGACCTTGTCCCAGGCCCGCAGGTGCGCGGCCTCGGCCGCCCGCCGTGCGTCGTCGGCGTGGTCGGCGAAGAGTGCGCGGTAGGCGGCGTGCAGGGTGCGGGAGCGGGCCAGCAGCCAGGTCTCGACGGTGAGTTGACCGATCGCCCGGGCGCGGTCCGGGCAGGCGTCGTACGCGTCGAGGTAGCCGGCGACCGCGCTCTCGTCGACGGACACCAGCGGGGGCGGCCCGGCGGCCGGGCGGGCGGTGTCCGGGACGACCTCGACGACCTCGGCGGACGCGATGCCGGCCAGTTCGTCCTCGGTGAGCACCCAGGTGCCGGGGGCGGCGGTGCCCCAGGAGGTCTCGCTGCGGTAGGCGTCGGTGATGTGCCAGCCGCCGGGCCCGGCGGCGAGCAGGAAGCTGTGGTCCATGTGGGCCTGCCCGTGGTACGGCAGCCAGGGCAGGTGGAAGGCGTCGGCGACGACGTAGCGCGCGGCGTCGGCCCGGCGGACCGCGGCGAACATGGCGGTGCGGGTCATCCGCTCGCTCCGGACGACGCGGAGCCCCAGAAGGCCCGGTGCCAGCCGGAGTTGTTCGGCCAGCGGCGGATCGACGGTCGGCAGTCCGTCGGGGCGTGCCCAGGAGCGGAAGCCCAGGGGTGCGCCGAGCCGGAGGTGGGCCCCGGGTCCGTGGTGGTGGTCCGCGAGGACCGCCAGGTTGACCTGGATGCAGTCGAGCAGACCGCTGTGGACGGAACCGAACGCGAACTGCTCCGGTTCCCCTGTGACGGCCATGGCCGGTGTCCTTCCGTGCGGGGTGGTGGGGCTCATGCCGCTCCCGTCAGCCGGGCGAAGCCCTCGGCGATCCGGGTGAGTTCGGCGGTGATGTGCGGCAGGCGGGTGGGGTCGTCGGCGCCCAGCGCCTCGTGCTGCTGTCGTTCGTCGCCGTAGAGCAGGCTGGTGGCGGCCTTGAAGCGCAGTGCCTGCGGGTCGTCGCCGAGGAGGTGTCCGGCGAGGACGACGATGCCCGAGTCGTCCAGGAGGCGGGCGGCGAGCGCGGCTGCGTCGGTGATGCCGCGGGCGGCCAGCCGGTCGCGCAGCGGCGCGAAGTCCGGGTAGACGTAGAAGCCGCCGGTGGGCGGGCGGCAGACCGCGCCCGCCTCGATGGCGGTGCGGTGCACGGCCCGGGCCACCGCGCCGTGCAGGTGGGCGCTCGCCCGGATCCGTGCGGTGATCTCCGGCGGCTCGGCGTAGGCGTACTCGGCGACCTGCTGCATGGGCCCGGCGAGGGTGGACCAGATCTCGCTGGCCGCGGCGACGGTGGCGTCCCGGAGCAGGGCGCCGGTGTCGCCGGCGGGGAAGCGGGCCACGCCGATCCGCCAGCCGCCGAGGCCGAGGGTCTTGGACAGTCCGCTGGTGACGACGGTGCGTTCCGGGGCGACTTCGGCGGGGCTGAGGCAGGGGGTGGCAGCGGGGTCGTGGACGAGGTCGCGGTAGATCTCGTCGGAGACGATCAGCAGGTCCTCGGCGCGGGCCAGCGCACCCAGGTCGCGGATCAGCGCGGGCGGGGCCACGGTTCCGGTGGGGTTGTCGGGGAGGGTGAGGACCAGCAGCCGGGGGTCGGCGCCGGCCGCCCGGGCCCGGTGCAGGGTCGCGCGCAGCGCGTCGGGGGCCGGGACGCCGCCGCACTCGGCGGGGACGGGCACGCCGAAGACCTGCTTGCCGGCGTAGCGGGCCTGCGGGGCGTAGCTGTTCCAGGCGGGCCGGGGCAGCAACAGGTCGCCGGGGACGACGAGTTGGAGCGCCATCAGCAGCGGTTTGCTGCCGGGGGCGACCATCACGCGGTCGGGTTCGGTGGGCAGCCGGCGGCGGGTGAAGTAGCCGGCCACGGCGCGGCGTACGCTCTCGGCGCCGGCCACCGGCCCGTACGCGGCGCGGTTGGCGCCGGCCGCCAGCTGGGCGGCGAGTTCGGGCAGGACCGGCAGCCGGGCCTCGCCGAATGCCAGGTGGACCAGCGAGGCCCCTTCGGCGCGGCGCCGGTCGACGAGCTGGTTGAGCGCCAGGTTCGGGGAGGGCGGGGCGGCGGTGACGGCGGTCATGCGGGGTTCCTCTCCGCGCGGCCGGTGCGGCGGGCCGCGCCGGGGCCGGCCGGGGCGGGTCCGGCCGGTGCGCCGCCGCGCAGGGCGGCGGCCAGGTCGGCCGGGGTGGCGGGGTCGGGTTCGAGTTCGTCGAGCCAGGCGGCGTCGGCGGACCAGCGGGCCCGGAACGGCCGGCCGACCAGATCGGGGTTGCGGGCCTGGAGCATCCGCAGCCGGAAGTACGGCCCGTCGGGGGTCTCCTCGACGCCGTCCACCACGACCTTGCCGGGGGTGGCGGACATCACCGGGCCGCGCACGGTGCGGGCGAGGCCCGGCAGGGTGCGGTAGGCGTCGCTGAAGATCTCGACGGCCCTGGCCAGCGGCACCTTGAAGTAGTCGTGCGGGCCGGTGTCGCGCTCGACGAACAGGTAGTAGGGCACCGCGCCGGCCGCGAGTTCGGCCCGCCACAGTTCGCTCCAGACCCGGGCGTCGTCGTTGACGCGGGCGATCAGCGGCGCCTGGCAGTAGACCACCGCGCCGGTCGCGCGGATGCGGGCCAGCGCCTGCCGGGCGAGGCCGGTCGACAGTTCCCGCGGGTGGCTGAAGTGCGCCATCACCGCGAGCTGCCGCCCGGAGGCGATCACCCGCTCGAAGAGCCGCAGGACGCCGTCGGCGTCCGGGTCGGTGACGAAGCGCTGCGGCCAGTAGGCGACGGACTTGGTGCCGAGCCGGATCGTACGGACCGTGTCGACGCCGAGCAGCGGCTCCAGGTGGCCGCGCAGCCGCTCGGTGGACATCACCATCGGGTCGCCGCCGGTGACGAGGACGTCGTGGACCTCGGGGTGGTCGGCGAGGTAGCGGATCAGTCCGCCCGGGTCGGGGGCGGCGAACCTGAGGTCGGCGTCGCCGATGAACTGGGCCCAGCGGAAGCAGTAGGTGCAGTAGGCGTGGCAGGTCTGGCCCTGGCCGGGGAAGTAGAGCACCGTCTCGCGGTATTTGTGCTGCAGGCCGGGGAGCTGGACGCCGTCCTGGGTGGGGACGTTGAGCTGCTGCTGTCCGGAGGGGTGGGGGTTGAGCCGCCGGCGGATGTCCTGGACGGTCTCGCGCAGCAGCGGGGTGTCGGCGGGGTCGGCGGAGAGCTTGGCCAGACGGTCCTCGTCGGCGGGGGCGAGCATGCCGCGCTGCGGGAAGGTGAGCTGGAACATCGGGTCGTCGGGGACCCGGTCCCAGTCGATGAGTTCGCCGAGCACGTACTCGTTGACCCGGAACGGCAGCACCAGCGACACCCGGCGCACGGTGTCGCGGAGGTCGTCGGGCAGGTGGTGGCGGCGGGCGATCTCGTCGAGGTGGCGGGGGCCGAACGCCCGGAAGCGGGCGGTTTCCGGCAGGCCGGACGGCATCAGCGCGCACCTCCGGTCCGGTGCGGTTTGCGGTAGAGGTCGTCGCCGAGGACCAGGAAGTCGAGGTCCATGGCGCGGAAGGCGCGCAGCGCGTCGGCGGCGGTGTTGACGATGGGTTCGCCCTTGTCGTTGAAGGAGGTGTTGAGCAGGACCGGGGGCGCGCCGTGCCGTTCCAGGGCGTCCAGGGCGGCGCCGACCGCGGGCGCCTCGTCGCCGTGCAGGACCTGCGGCCGGGTGGTGCCGTCGACGTGGACGACGCCGGGCGCGACCCGCCGGCCGAGCTCGGTGGCCTTCGCGGCGCCGAGCATGTAGAGGCTCAAGTACTCCTGCCGTTCCCAGAGTCGGTCGCCGTAGCCGGGCCGGGTGACACCGGCGAAGGGCCGCCACTGCTCGCGGTTCTTGAGGGTGTTGACCCGTGTGTTGACGTCCGCGGTGTCCGGCACGGCGATGATCGAGCGCCGGCACAGCGCCCGCGGCCCCACCTCGGCCCGCCCCTGGGCGACCGCCCCCACCTGCCCGTCCAGCAGCAACCCGGCCAGCTCGTCGATGTCCAGATCCGCCCGCACCAGCCCCGAGAGATCCAGCCCCTCGGCCCCGCGCCGGCCCCGCCCCGGAACACCGCCCCCCGAAGCGCCCGCCCCGGAACCCCGAGCCCCCGGAATACCCTCCCCCGCCCCGCCGTTGAGGCGATCAGGGGCCCACACATCCACCCCCAGATAGGGCCGCAGCGCTCCCGCCCGCCTCCTGGGCGGCCGCACCGTCCAGGCCGCTCCGAGGGCGACGCCCGCGTCGTGCGGTACGGGCGGTACGTACAGCGGGCCGGGCAGGGTGCCGTTGGTGCTGCAGTTGAGGGCGACGCCGCCGCTGAGGCACAGCTCCTCGACGCCGGCCGCCTTGCGGGTCAGCGCGGCGAGATGGGTCACGGTCTGTTCGATGAGGCGCTGGGCGGTGTACGCGACGAGGACGGCGTTCGGGTCGTCGGTGAGCCGCTCCTCGGGTACGCGGGGCCCGTCGGCCCCGGCGATCTTGGTGTAGCGCTCCCGCCAGCGGCCGACGGTGTCGTCGTACTGCGCCTTGATCTCGTCGGCGGTGGCTCTCCCCCGGCTCTCCGCCAGCGGTTCGACGGCCAGGCCGAAGTCGTCGGCGGTGAGGTCCACCAGCGGCTCGACGGCCAGGTGGGCGGCGCGCCCGTAGGCGGCCAGGCCCATGGTCTTGCCGGCGTTGAGGAAGGAGAAGCCGAGCCAGGTGGAGGCGGCGTCGTAGGCGTAGCCGAGCGAGGCGGTGCGCTGCCAGCTGCGTTCCAGGCGTGGTTCGGCGCCGTCCTGGTAGGTCCAGATGGTGGAGGACTCGTTCTCGCCGTGGCCGTCGACGACCAGCACCCCGGCCTTGGGGAACGGCGAGGCGTAGAAGGCGGAGGCGGCGTGCGCCTGGTGGTGGGGGACGCGGACGACCTCGGGCGTGCGGGCGCCGAAGTCCAGTCCGACGGCGTAGGCGAGGAACTCGGCGTCGGTGGCGAAGCGCCGCGGGTAGAGCTGTTCGCTGTCCCAGCCGAGGGCGACCACGTCGATGTCGGCGGCGGTGATGCCGGCCTGTGCCAGGCAGAAGCGGGCGGCGCCGAACGGCTTGCGGTAGAGGGAGTGGCGGTGGCGGTTGACGCGCTCCTCTTCGGTGAAGGCGATGACCTCGCCGTCGCCGTTGACGAGGCAGGCGGCGCTGTCGTGCCAGCCGGTGGGCGGTGCGTTGACACCGAGGATCCAGGTCATGGGCGGTTGTCCTTGGTCGGGATGGACGGTCGGTGAAGCGGGGTGAGCCAGTGGCGTACGGCGTGCCGGGCGGCGGCCAGCGCGGTGGCGCACTCCTCGGGGGTGTCGCCGACGGCGATGAGGGCGGCGAGGCGGGGCACGATGCCGCGGGGCGGCAGCCGCAGTGTGGTGCCGGGCGCGGCGAGCGGCACGGCCCGGACGACGCCGGGCACGGCCCGGGCGGTGGTGAGGTCGAGGGAGCGGACGGTGCCGTCGTGCTCCGGGTAGACGAAGCTCACCTCGGCGCAGCGGTCGTGGTGCGGGGTGAGGTCCGGGGCCCGGCCGAGTGCGAGATCGGCGGCGGCCGCGACCGGGTCGACCCCGGTGGCGAGGGTGACGAGGAGCGGGATGAAGTCGCCGCCGAGCCGGCCGTTGACCTCGACGACGCGGGGCCCGGTGGGGGTGAGGCGGAGTTCGGTGTGGGTGAGGCCCGTGCGGACGCCGAGGGCGGTGTGCGCGTCGGCGACGACGGAGCGCACCTCGTCGGCCCACGGCTCGTGCCGCCAGGGCGCGACGAGGTGCCCGGTCTCCTCGAAGTACGGGGCGAAGCCGAGGCGTTTGCGGGCCACGCCCACGATCCGGGCGGTGCCGTCGGCGACCGCGCAGTCCACGCTGATCTCGGGTCCGGTCAGGTATTCCTCGACGATCGCGCCGGCGGTCGCGGGGATGCCGGGGAAGGCGGCGGTGCGTGCCTGGTCGAAGGCGTACCGGACCTGTTCGGGGTCGCCGGCGAGGGTGACGCCGATGCTGCCGGCCAGGGCCCGGGGTTTGACGACGACCGGCCGGCCGAGTTCCTCCGCGGCGGCGAGCGCCTCGTCGTGGGTGTGTACCTCGTGGAAGCGTGCGGAGGGCACTTGGGCGGCGGCGAGCAGCCGGCGGGTGGCGAGTTTGTCGCGGCAGCGGCGGGCGGCCTCGGGGCTCATGTGCACCTGGCCCAGCCGGCGGGCGGCCTCGGCGGTGGTCTCCAGCAGGGTCTCGTCCCAGGTGAGGACGGCGCCGGGGCCTCGGTGGCCGGCCAGCAGTGCGGCGATCGCGCGGGTGGTGTCGGTGGCGTCGGAGGTGTCCGCGGTTCGGAACCGGTCGGCGATGTGCCGGCGTTGCCAGTCCGGTTCGGTGCGCTGGACGAGGGCGGTGGTCACCCGGCCGGCGACGGTGTCCAGGGCGTAGGCGCGGTAGGGCGGGTTGCCGCAGCCGACGAGGACGAGCCGGGCGGGTGCCGCGGGGTCGACGGGGGTGCAGTCGAGCCGGGCGGCGCGCAGGGTGCGGTGGAGGGCGGCGGTCACCTCCGCGCTGCTGCGGCCGCGGAAGCGGAACCGCGCCCCGGCGTGTTCGTAGCCGCCACCCCGCATCAACGCGCCCCGTTCCGGGAGGACTTGGGCGTACGGTCCGTCGTCGCCAGGGTATCCGGTGGCGTGGTCCACGCGGCAGGGGGCCGGGACGGAGGGCGGGAGGAGCAGCCAGCCGGCCACCTCGGCCGGTGCGGGGTCCGCGGTGGGGGTCGGGTCGGGGGTGCCGGTCTGGTGGGCGAAGGCTGCGGCCATCAGGTCGATGCCGTGCACCTCGCGCCAGACGAAGGGGACTTCGGCGCCGCCGGGGCGGGCGCCGATCTCCAGGACGGTCAGTTCGCCGTGCTCGCTCTCGAAGAGTTCGAGGTGGAAGACGGACCGGCCGGTGAACAGGGCCCCGGTGGCGGCGGCGGTGATCTCGCCGATGCGGGCGAGGAGTGCGGGGTCGTCGATCTCCACCGAGCCGAGCGCCGCGCCGGTGGTGAATTCCAGGCAGGTGTGGAGGTAGCGGGAGGCCCGCCAGGGGCCGAGGCCGTCGCCGGTGTGCACGCCGTCGACGTGCAGGACCCGGTCGGGGCGCCACTGCTGGACGAGCATGCCGGTCTCCGCCGGGAAGGCGTGGCGCCCGAGGTCGTCCGGGGAGTCGAGGCGGGTGATGCCGGCGCTGGCGGTGCCGCGCCGTGGTTTGAGCAGGACCGGCCAGCCGTGCCGGGCGGCGAAGGCGGCCACCGCGTCGGGGCCGGTGGCCGCGGCGGTGGGCGGTACGGGGAGGCCGGCGGCTTCGAGCCGCTGGGCCATCAGCAGTTTGTCGCGCAGCGGCAGCAGGTCCTCGGCGCGCTGTCCGGGCAGGCCGAAGGCGTCCCGCAGGTCGGCGGCGAGGTCGAGGTCGGTTTCCTGGAGGGCGACGATCCGGGTGGGCGGGCCGAGCCGTTCGACCAGGGCGTCGAGGGCGGCGCGGACCTCTTTGACGTTCTCGGTGCTGTCCAGAAGCCGTACCGCGGCGGCCTGTTCGACGGGGAGGTGGCGGGCGGCCCGTTCGGTGGTGAGGTAGCTGACGCGGTGGACGGAGTGGTCGAGGTAGGCGGCGTAGTCGGCGTAGCGGTCGGTCCAGCGGTGCAGGACCAGGACGTGTTCGGGCACGGGCGGCCTCCTGGAGGCAGGAACGAGCGCGGTGGGGTGGGGCGGGCGGCGGGGCCGGCCGGGGTGCGGCCGCGCGGCGTCGGCGGCGCGCGGTGGGGTCCGGCCGGTCGGGCGCGGGGCCGGCCCGTGTGGCGGGCGGGATCCGCCGGGCCGCGGCGTCTGCCGGGGCCGGTGTGGGTGGGCGGTGCCGCCTCAGGGCCGCCCGGCGGCGGTGAGCAGGCCGTCGTGCAGGTCCAGGAGCAGTTCGGCGCACTGCTCGCGGCCGAGGTCCGTCGCGGCGAGCCGGATGGAGAGCCCGGTGTCGGTCTCCAGGGCGCGGGCGTAACAGCGCGGCCCGATGGTGGTGAAGGGCTCCTCCCAGGTGAGGGTGGGCGGGCGGGTGTCCTGCGGGTCCTGTGGGGGCAGGGCGTCGAGCGGCGAACCGCCGGGTACGGCCACGTAGTTGAAGGCGCAGGCCGGTTCGGCGGCGTCGGGTGTCCGGGCCCGTAGGGCGGCGACCGCGGTGACGTCGTGCATGCCGTGCCGGAAGGCGGTCAGGCCGCTCCAGTGCACCGCGTCCGCGAGGGTGACCAGGTCGTCGGTGCGGGCCTGTTCGACGAGCGCGGGGACCCACTGGTTCATCGAGGTGACCACGGTCTTCCAGCGGCCGGCGAAGCGGTTGGCGCTCATCAGGTGGACGAGCAGGGTGTCGGTGCCGCACCGTCGGGCGACGCTGCGGACGTAGGCGGCGAGGACGACGCTGGCGACGGAGACCCGGGCGCGTGCGGCGAGGGTGTGTGCGGCCGGGCGGGCGGCCGCGGAGTGCAGGGTGGCCTGGACGGTGCCGCCCGGCGCGCCGGTGTGGGGCAGGGCGGCCGGCGGGGCGTGCGAGAGCAGGTCGGCCCAGTGGTCGAGGGCGGCGGCCTGCCGGCGGAGTCCGGCGGGGCCGTACTGGTCCGCGGCGAGGTCGGCGGGGCCGGGCGGAGTGGGGCCGAGGCCGTCGGGGTCGGTGAGCGCCTGCCGGAATTCCCGGTGCAGGAGTTCCTGAGCCCAGGCGTCGGCGGTGATGTGGTGTTTGACGAACAGCAGGTGGGTGGGGGTGCCGTCGCGGGTCAGCAGCCGGGCCCGCCAGCCGTGTTGCCGGCCGAGGTCGAAGGGCTCGTGGGCCAGTTCGGCGGCGCGGCGGTCGGGTGGGGTGCCGTCGTCGGGTACGGCCGGCACGGTGTCGCCGATGTCGGTGTCGGCGTCGGCGTCGGCGTCGGGCGTCAACTGCCGTGGCGCTTCGGGGTCGTTGAGGTCGTAGCGGGTGCGCAGCGAGGGGTGCCGGGCGGCGAGGGTACGGAGCGCGGTGCGGACCTGAGCGGTGTCGGTGCCGCGGGGCAGCGGCCAGGCGGCGGCGTTGTTCGGCTCGTGCCGCCGGTGGGCCGGCAGGTCGCGGATGTCGTGCCACACCGAGAGCTGGCCGAGCGAGAGCGGTCCGGCCGCGAGCATATGTTCCCCCATTTGCTACACTTCCATCATGCGGAAGGTGAATTCCGTGCACGGCTGACGCTGCCACAAGCCGTTGAGGTCTGTCCAGGTTGATCGGGCAGCGAAGGCCGCCAAACGTGACCCACCTCACACGCCGACCCCGCCATGTGCATGAGAGCCTGAGTATCACTTCCCGAAAGTCAACTTCCGTTCTACGGAAGCCTGTAGGGCGCTCCGGCCGTCGGCCGGGCGCTTCCCGGGGCACCGCCAGGCACGCCCGTCCGCAGCCGACGGATCGTCAGATCCGTCCCGGCTGCCCCGGATTCACCGTTCCCGTACACCACGAGGGGTCTTCCGCACCGTGCGCACCGTGAGTCAGCCGCCGTCCTCCCCCGCCGGTCCGGCCGGGGAGTTCCTCCACGACTTCCTGCTCGCCGCCGCCCGGCACACCCCCGACGCCCCCGCCGTCATCGAGTCCGACCGGCCCGGTGCGACCACCGTGACCACCTACGCCGAACTCGCCGCCCTGGTGGACGCGTACGCGGACGGCCTCGGCGCGCTGGGCATCGAGACCGGCGCGCGGGTGGTCCTGGAGTCCGACACCACCGCCCGGGCCGTCGCGGCGCTCCTCGCCTGTTCCCGGACCGGCCTCACCTTCGTCCCGGTGAGCCCCGACACCCCGCGCCGGCGGCTGGAGTCGATCCTCGCCACCGCCCGGCCCGCGCTCCACCTCCAGACCGTGGACGGCTCCCGGACGAACCTCCCGCCGGCCCTCGGCACCGCCCGGTTCGGCCCGGACGGACTGACCGTCGAGCGTGCCCCCGCACCCCACCGGCCCCGCCGCCGGGTGCCCTGCGTCACCGACCCCGCGTACATCGTCTTCACCTCCGGCACCACGGGGCGGCCCAAGGGCGTGGTGATGAGCCATCGCGCGGTGCTCGCCTTCTACCGGGGCATGCTGGCGCACCGGATCGCCACGCCCGAGGACCGCATCGCCAGCACCTCACCGCTGCAGTTCGACTTCTCGCTGCTCAACATCGGTCTGGCGCTGGGCAGCGGCGCCGCCGTCGTCCCGGTCCCGCCGCACCTGGTGCGCTGGCCCCGGCATCTGCTGCGGGTGCTGCGGGAGACCGGCGCCACCCAGGTCAACGGCGTCCCGTCGATCTGGCGGCAGTCGCTGCGGTACGAGCCGGAGCGGCTGGCCGCCCTCGACCGGCTGCGTTCGGTCCTGTTCTGCGGTGAGGAGTTCCCGCTGCCCGAACTGCGCCGGCTCCAGGAACTGCTGCCCGCGGCCCGCATCATCAACTGCTACGGCGCCACCGAGTCGATGGCCTGCTCCTTCGAGGACGTCCCGCGCCCGCTGCCGGACGACGTGCAGCGGCTGTCCATCGGCGTCGCCCACCCCGGCGCGGAGATGCTGCTCGTCGACGCGTCGGGGGCGGTCGTCGACCGGCCGGGGGTGCCCGGCGAGATCCATCTGCGCAGTCCCGCGCTGTTCTCCGGGTACTGGGACGACCCGGAGGCCACCCGCGCCGCACTGGTCCCCGACCCGCTGTGCCCGGAGTCCGGCCAGGTGGTCCTGCGCACCGGCGACCTGGCCGTACGGGGCGAGCGCGGCGAGCACTACTTCTGCGGCCGGACCGACTCCCAGGTACAGATCAACGGCAACCGCGTCGAACTCGCCGAGGTGGAGCGGCGGTTGACGGAATTCCCCGGTGCCGCCGCCGCGACCGCACTGGCCCTGCCCCTCTCCGGCGGCGGCCTCGAACTCACCGCCTTCGTGGTCCCCGGCGCCGGCCGGACCCCGCCGGACGCCGGCGCGCTGCGGGAGTTCTGCGCCGAGGCCCTGCCGGCGTACATGGTCCCGCAGCAGATCCAGCTGCTGGACGCGCTGCCCGTCACGGCGAACGGCAAGGTCGACCGGGCGGCCCTGGCGGACGCCGCCGCCCGGGGCGCGGCCCCGGCCGTACCCGGCGGCGGCCCGCAGTGACCGACCACCCGCAGGAGAGAGCCGTGAGCGCAACCGACGCCCCCGCACCAGCGGCCGGTGCGCCCGCCCCCGGCCGGCTGCGCCGCTACGTCCGGGTGCGGGCGGGCGGCCTGCCCGGCGCGTTCTGGGTGCTGTGGGGCGGCTCGCTGGTCAACCGGCTGGGCTCGATGGTCAATCCGTTCCTCAGCCTCTATCTGACCGGCGTCCGCGGCGTCCCGCTCGCCGAAACGGGGCTGATCCTCGCGGTGGTCGGCATCGGCTCGGTGGTCTCCCAGCCGCTGGGCGGCTTCCTCGCCGACCGGTTCGGCCGCCGGGTGGCGCTGACCGGCGGGATGCTGGCGAACGGCGCGACCCTGCTCGCCCTCGGCCACGCCCAGGGCCTGACCGTGCTGATCGCCGCGTGCTTCACGCTCGGCGTCACCATCGACCTCTTCCGCCCCGCCGCCCAGGCCCTGGTCGCCGACGCGGTGCCCGCCGCCGACCGCACCCGCGCCTTCGGGCTGCTGCTCTGGGCGATCAACCTCGGCTTCTCCCTCGCCATGGTGCTGGGCGGCCATCTGGCCTCCCACGGCTACCGGTTGATCTTCTGGATCGACGCGGGCGCCTGCACGTTCTTCGGGGTGCTGGTGTGGCTGGCGGTGCCGGAGACCCGTCCGGCCGCCCGGGACCGCACCGCCGGCAGCTACCGCACCGTCCTCGCCGACCGCACCATGCTCGCCTTCGCCGGGATCATCGTGGTCTACGCGGTCGTCTTCCAGCAGGCGTTCGCCACCCTGCCGCTGGCGATGCGCGGCACCGGCCTGTCCAGCGGCGCGTACGGCCTGGTGATGGGCGTCAACGGCGCCGTCGTGATCGCCCTGCAGCCGCTGATCGGCCACCGGCTGGCCGCCCACGACAAGAGCCGGGTGCTGGCCGCCGGGTTCGCCCTGGCGGCGGGCGGCAACGCGGTGGCCGCGACCGCCTCCGCCACCGCCGGATACGCGCTGGCCGTCACGGTCTCCACGGTCGGCGAGATCCTGGTCTTCGCGGTCACCGCGGCGGTCGTCGCCGATCTGGCGCCGGCCCCGCTGCGCGGCCGCTACAACGGCGTGATCGGCATGGCCTGGGGCACCGGCTTCCTGATCGCCCCCGTCGCCGGCACCCACCTGCTCACCCTCGGCTCCCCCGTCCTCTGGCTGACCTGCGCCGCGCTGTGCCTGCTCGCCGCGGCCGGCCAGCTGGCCCTGGCACCGGCGCTGCGCCGCCGCGTCACCGGCTGACCGGCCGACCGGCCGACCGCGCACCGGAAGGAACCGCACCGTGAAGAAAGTCCTGCTGATCGAGCCCGACGTCGCCGCGGGCGAGGACCTGCTGACCGCGGCCGCCGGCCTGGGCCTCACGGCCTACGCCGCCACCCACGAGGACGTGTACGCGGGCTACCGCCCCGAGTTGAAGGCGCGGATCGCCGCGCCGGTCTTCACCGACTTCGCCGACCCCGCGGCCGCCCGCGCCCAACTGGCCGCCTTCTGCCGCGCCCACGGCGTGGCCGCCGTCGTCCCCTGCTGGGAGTTCCTCACCCCGCTCGCCACCCGGCTCGCCGCTGACCTGGGCCTGCCCGGCCACCGGCCCGAACTCGCCGACGCCGGGCGGAACAAGCGCCTGATGGCCGAGGCGTTCGCGGCCCGCGGCGTACCCGCCCCGCGCACGGTGGCGGCGCCGGACGCCGCGGCCCTGGCCCGCCGGATCGCGGACGCCGGGCTGACCTTCCCGCTCGTCGTCAAACCGGCCGGGAACGCCGCCTCGATCGGGGTGTCCGTCGTCCGGTCGGCCGCCGGCCTCCCGGCCGCCGTACGCCTCGCCCGCGCCGAGACGCACAAGCCCTCGCACGGCATCGCTCTGGACCGCACGCTGCTGGCGCAGGAGTACGTGCCCGGCGAGGAGTTCAGCGTCGAGACGATCCTGGCCGGCGGCGAGCCCCACCACCTCGCCGTCACCGAGAAGTTCACCACCGACGGCACCCACCGCGCCGAACTGGGCCACACGGTGCCCGCCGAACTCCCCCACGACGTCCGGGCGGCCGTCCTCGCGGCGGCCACCGCGGCCTGCACGGCACTGGGCCTGCGCCACGGTGTCGCGCACACCGAGGTGAAGATCGACCCCCGGGGCCGCCCGTACGTCCTCGAAGTGGGCGCCCGGCCCCCCGGCGACCACATCATGACGCTGGTCGAGGAGGCACTCGGCATCGACATGGCCCGCGCCTGCCTCCAGGCCGCGCTGGGCGAACGCCCCGATGTGACGCCGCGCCGGTCGGCGGCCGCCGCGATCCGCTTCCTCACCGCGCCGGAAGCCGGCACCCTGCGCTGGGTCAGCGCCCTCCCCCGCGGCGGGCAGATCGTCGCCACCGCCCTGTCGAAGCTGCCCGGCGAGGAGGTCGGCGGGCCGCACGACAACCTCGGCCGGATCGGCCGGATCATGCTCCGGGCGGACACCTCAGCCGAGGTCAACAAGGCGGCGGCCGCGGCGCTGGAGTCCGTCACGGTGGAGCTGGCGACCCGCTGGTGAGTGACCGTGCAGACCTACCGAATCCGTCGCCCCAAAAGATCTGGACAACGAATTCCACCGCCCTGTAGACAAGAGGCCATGGAATCAGAAGCCGATGACCCCATGACGGCCCAGCCCACCCGGGGCCTGTCGGGGACCGCGCGCACCCGCCACCGCCGGCTGCGCGAACAGGGCCGCACCGACCGCGCGGCGCTCGACGCCGTCCTGGCCGAGGGCTTCCTCTGCCACCTCGGCGTGCTGGTGGACGGTACCCCGCTGGTCGTCCCCACGGTCTACGGCACGGACGGCAGCACGCTCTACGTCCACGGCTCGGTCGCCAGCCGCAGCCTGATCGCCTCGCCCGGGGCCGAGGTCTGCGTCACCGTCACCCATGTCGACGGCCTGGTGCTGGCCCGTTCCGTCTTCGAACACGGCGTCAACTACCGCAGCGCGATGGTGTTCGGCACCCCGCGCCCGGTCACCGACCCCGAGGAGAAGCTGGCCGGGCTGCGCTGCCTGACCGAGCAGGCCGCGCCGGGCCAGTGGGACTACGCCCGCCGCCCGAACCGCAAGGAGCTCGCCGCGACCGCGCTGCTGGCGCTCTCCCTCGACGAGGCGTCGGTGAAGGTCCGTACCGGACCGCCGGACGACGGTGACGGGCCCGACGCGGCGCTCGGCCTGTGGGCGGGGGTGCTCCCGCTGCACACCACCTGGGGCCCGCCGGAGGCCGACCCGCTGCTGCCCGCCGGCCTCACCCCGCCCGCGCACCTCACCGCACGGGCCACCGGGGCGCCACGGAACGGGTGACGGGTCCTCTAGCGTGGAGGGATGGACGAGACGGGACCCGCCGGGCCGCCGCCGGACACCGGCGAGGTGAACTTCCCCGCCCATCAGGCGGCGCGGTGCCGCGGACTTGCCGAACTTGACGGCCAGATCGCCCGCTGCCGGGCCTGCCCCCGGCTGGTGGCCTGGCGCGAGCAGGTCGCCGCGCACCCCCGTGCGGCGTTCCGGGACTGGGAGTACTGGGGGCGGCCGGTCCCCGGCTTCGGGCCCGAGGACGCCGCGCTGGCGGTCGTCGGCCTGGCGCCGGCCGCGCACGGCGGGAACCGCACCGGCCGGATGTTCACCGGGGACGCCTCGGGGGACTTCCTGTTCGCCGCGCTCCACGCGGTGGGCCTCGCCTCACAGCCGACCGCCACGCACCGGGACGACGGCCTGGAGCTCTACGGGGTGCGGGTGACCGCGCCGGTGCACTGCGCCCCGCCGGAGAACAAGCCGACCCCGGCCGAGCGGGGGACCTGCCGGCCCTGGCTGGCCGCCGAACTGGAGCTGCTCGCCCCGACGTTGCGGGCGGTCCTGGCGCTCGGGGCCTTCGGCTGGCAGGCGCTGCTGCCCGTGCTCGGTGAGGCGGGCTGGCCGATCCCCCGCCCGCGCCCGGTGTTCGGGCACGGCGCCGAGCTGACCCTGCCCGCCACCGGCCGGCGCCCCGCACTGAAGGTCCTGGGGAGCTACCACCCCAGCCAGCGCAACACCTTCACCGGCAAGCTCACCTTCGACATGCTCGTCGACCTGCTCAGCCGCGCCGCCGAACTGGCCGAACTGCCCAGCTCCGCACCCCCGCGGCCCTGAGACCCGCCCAACTGCCCGCGGCCGTACCGGAGATGACGTCCCGTACGGCCGCGATGCTTCGAGGTGGGTGGCCCGGCGGTGCGGCCGTACCGTGCCGCGGCTACTGCGCGACCGGGCGGCGGCCCCCGCGGCCACGGCCCCGGCGCGGCGGGCGGCCCGCCCGGGACCGGGTGCGCGCGGCCGGCGCCTTCGCGGCCATGGCCTGGGCCGGAACCTCGATGGTGACCGCGACGCCGGACGGCTCGCGCGCACCCGTGAGGCGGACCAGCTCCTCGTCGCTGGACTTGAGGCGGGTGGTGGCCGGGGTGATCCCGGCGTCCCGCATCAGCCGGGTCATCTCGCGCTTCTGGTCGGGCAGCACCAGCGTGACCACCCGGCCGGACTCCCCGGCCCGGGCGGTGCGGCCGCCGCGGTGCAGATAGTCCTTGTGGTCGGCCGGCGGGTCGACGTTGACGACCAGGTCGAGCGCGTCGACGTGGATGCCGCGGGCCGCGACGTTGGTCGCCACCAGCGCGGTGACCTGGCCGTTCTTGAACTGGTCCAGGGTGCGGTTGCGCTGCGGCTGGGTGCGGCCGCCGTGCAGCGCCGCCGCGCGCACCCCGCTCGCCAGCAGGCGCTTGGCGAAACGGTCGGCGGCGCGCTTGGTGTCCACGAAGAGGATCACCCGGCCGTCGCGGGCCGCGATCCGCAGCGCGACGGCCTTCTTGTCGGTCTCGTCCGCGAGGTGCAGCACATGGTGTTCCATCGTGGCGACGGCGCCCGCCGACGGGTCGACGGAGTGCACCACCGGGTCGGTCAGGAACTGCCGGACGAGCCGGTCCACGTTCCGGTCCAGGGTGGCCGAGAACAGCATCCGCTGCCCGCCCGGCTCGACCTGCGCGAGGAGCGCCGTGACCTGCGGCAGGAAGCCCATGTCGGCCATCTGGTCGGCCTCGTCGAGAACGGTCAGGCGCACCTGTCCGAGCTCACAGTCGCCGCGCTCGATGAGGTCCTTGAGCCGCCCGGGGGTGGCGACCAGCACCTCCGCGCCGCGGCGCAGCGCGCCGGCCTGCTTGGTGATCGACATACCGCCCACCACGGTCGCGATGCGCAGCTGTACGGCGGTGGCGTACGGCAGCAGCGCGTCGGTGACCTGCTGGGCGAGTTCGCGGGTGGGCACCAGGACCAGGGCGAGCGGTGCGCGCGGGCCGGCCCGCAGCCCGGCGGTGCGGGCCAGCAGCGACAGCCCGAAGGCGAGCGTCTTGCCGGAGCCGGTGCGGCCGCGGCCGAGGAGGTCGCGGCCGGCGAGCGAGTTGGGCAGGGTCGCGGCCTGGATGGGGAACGGCTCGGTCACGCCCTGTGCGGTGAGCGTCTTCTGCAGGGCCGCCGGCAGGTCGAGCTCCGCGAAGGACGCGACGGCGGGCAGCGCGGGGACCACCGGCTCCGGCACGGTGAATTCCTGCGGCGGGGCGGCCTTGCGGGCCGTGGCCTTGCCACCCGCCGCCTTCCCGCCGGACGTGCCCGCGGCCTTGCCCGGGGAGTTCCTGCGCCGGGGGTTTCCGGATCCGGCGGGCCGGGGCGTACCGGTGCGGTGCGGGCGTGCGGAGCGAGCCAATGGGGTTCCTTTCCAGGGCCTGGGACAGTACGGGGCCGGGGCCCGACGAGCCCCCATCCGGAAAGGCGTGAACCGGCCGGAAAACAGCAAGTGCGCCTGCGGATCATTCCCGTCAGGCGCACATCATGATCATGGGTACCGAACTGCAACCCTGGCACCCTAGCACGCCGGCCGCTCACAGCAGTTCGGTGATCATGCCGGAGCCGTTCGGGCTCCCCTGCGCGCCGGGCCCCTACGTGTGCCCGCGGTCCCGTTCCTCCAGGTCGGCCAGCATCGCATCGGCGAGGTCGCGCTCGGCGGCGTAGAACCGCTCGGACCACTTCAGCACCAGCGCCGGCCCCGACCGGGCCTCCGCGTCGCGGGCGGCCGCCGCGTCGGCCTCGGCGCGCTGCCGCATCGTCTCGGCGAACTCCCGGTGCCGGCCCAGGACTTCCCGCATCCGGTCGTCCTCCAGCAGATGGCCGAGCCACAGCCGCAGCATCACGCCGTGTTTGAGGACCGGGGGTTCCACCGGCGCCTCGCGGGCCCAGCGGCGGACCGCCGCCATCCCCTCGTCGGTGATCACATAGACCCGTTTGTCGCGGTGGCCGGTCTCCTGGGCGACCGTCCGTGAACTGACGTAGCCGGCCTTCTCCAGGCGCTTGAGCTCGCCGTAGATCTGGCTGAAGGACGGGCTCCAGTAGAAGAAGCGCAGCGACCGGTCCGACCACTTCTTCAGGTCGTAGCCGGACAGCTCCTCGCCGAAGGAGAGCAGTCCGAGCACCGCCCAGCCGGTGGCCGGCAGCTCCGGCCGCTCCGCGTCGCCGGCGTCCGCCCCGTCCGGCTTCCTGTCCGTCACGTTCCGCAGTCTACGGTCCGGCGCCGCCACGGCCGGGTCCGGAAGGCGCCAACTCCCTTGCGCCGGGGCCCCCGGCCGCGGCGCGCGGTGCGGACCGCGGCCGGTCGGCCAATAGTGGAAAGGTGAGCATCCAGGGCCTGCGCGGGCACCGCTCGGTGGTCGGCAACGCGGTCCGTGTGACCACCGCGGCCTGCGTCGGCTTCTACCTCTGCCGCTACGGGCTCGGCCTGACCGCGATGGCGGTGTACGCGGCCTTCACCGCGGTGTCGCTGGGCGCGCTCGCCCGCATCCCCGGGTCCGGGCGGCAGCGCGCCGCGACCGTGCTCACCGCGGTCCCGGCCGGTCTCCTGCTGCTCACCCTGGGCACACTGCTGGCCGTACGGACCTGGGCCGCGGTCCTCGGCATGCTCGTCGTCGGCTTCGTCATCGCGTACGCGGGGACGACCGGGCCGCGGATCGCCGGGGCGGCTCCCGGTATGCAGCTGCTCTACATCCTGCCGTGCTTCCCGCCGTACGCCCCTGAGCTGCTGGGCCAGCGGCTGGCCGGTTTCCTGCTGGGTGCGGCCCTGCTCGCGGCCGCCCAGCGGTTCCTGCTGCCCGAACCGGACACCCCGCCGTTCCGCCGGCTGCTGGCCGGGGCCGCCGACGCGGCCGCGGACCTCGCCGAGCTGCACGGCGCCCCGGCTCCCGGGCCGCTGCTCGACCGGGCCCGGTCCGCCGCCGACGCGCTGCGGCCGTCCCGGGTCCCGCCGGCCGACCGGCCCGCGTCCCCCACCGTCGCCCACAAGGCCATGCAGCACGCCGCCGAGGCGGCCCGCACCCTGCTGGCCCGGCTCGACGCCCTGCACACCGCCGAGGGCGCGCACCGCGCCTACCGGCCCGAGACGGTCGCCCTGCTGACCGGCATCGGCGATGCCGCCCGCGGGGCGGCGCGGGCGCTCCGCGACGGCCGGCGGCTGCGGCCCGGGCAGGGGCCGCAGGCCACGGAACTGGAGCGTGAGCTGGGGCCCGTGCGCACCCACCAGGCCCTGGACACCCTGGAGCGGCTGGACGCCGACGACCGGCTGGTCTATCTGCGCCGCCGGTCGCTGGTGGTGCAGGCCGCGGACGCCACCGTCGTACTGGTGCTGGCCACCCGGCTGCTGTTCGGCGACCGCAGCGTCGACCGGGACACCGCCGGGCACGCCTTCGGCTACGCCCGGGCGCGTGCCCCCGCGCTGTGGTGGCTCCGGCTGACCAGCCATCTCACCCCGCGTTCGGTGATCTTCCAGAACGCCTGCCGGTTCGCGCTCGGGCTGGCCGCGGCCCGGGCGGTCGCCGGGGTGCTCGACCTCCAGCACGGCTTCTGGGTGCTGCTGGCGACCCTGACGCTCACCCGGACGACGAGCCTGGAGACCCGCTCCGCGATCCGGCAGGCGCTGCTGGGCACGCTGGCCGGCGCGGTGCTGGCCGGTGGGCTGCTGGCCCTGGTGGACGACCGGGCGGCGGTGTACGCGGTGCTGCTGCCGCCGGTGATGCTGCTGGCGTTCACGCTGGGGCCGCTGCGCGGGCTCGCCTGGGCGCAGGGCGGGTTCACCCTGGTCGTCGCCACGCTGTTCGCGCAGGTCTCCCGGGTCACCTGGCACCTCGCACCGGTCCGGCTGACCGACGTCCTGACGGGCAGCGTCATCGGGCTGATCTGCGGTCTGGTGGCCTGGCCGCGCGGGGCGGGGAGAGAGGTGCGGCGCAGCATGGCGGCGCTGGCCGCGGCGATCGCCGCGTCCATCGGGCGCACCGCCGCCCGGGTCGTGGACCGTACCGGTGCCGGCCGGGCGGGCGGCACGGCGGCGACGGGCGGGCCGGGCGGCGCGGGGCGCGACGCCGAGGCGGACCTCGGGGCGATCAACCGAGCGCTGGCGCTGGCGCGGGAGAGCCTGGCCCAGTACCAGTGCGAGCCGCGGGAGCGCACCGCCCGGCAGCCGGACTGGCCCGCGGTGCTGGTCGCCGCGGCGGACGCCCGGCGCGGCGAACGGCTGCTGCCCGGCCGCCCGGGCCGGATCACCCACCGGGAGACCGGGGACTGGCTGCGGCGGGCGGCGGACGACACCGCGGCCGGCTACCGGGCGCTCGCCCGGCGGCTGGACACCGACCACACCGCGCCGCCGGACCGCAGCCCGCCGCTGGACGTCCGCGGCCTGCTGGCGGTCGTCCAGCGGATCCCACGGGACAGCCCGGACCGGGACGCCCGGGCGCTGGCCGCGGCACTGCTGCTGGACTCGGTCATCTGGCTGGACGGGCTCACCACGGATCTGACCCGCATCCAGGAGGAGATCTGACACCGGCCCGGCCCCGCGGCCCGGCTCTGCCCGGATCTGCCCGGACAACGCGGAGCCCGCCCGCCGGGCGCTGCGGCAGCCGGCCCTCCCGATCGCCGAGGTCATCCCGGCTACGACGGACGCCGGGGGAAGTGGGTGGGGTTCCGGCCCGGTCAGCCGGCGGGGTCCGATGCGGCCAGCACGCGGACCGTGCCGAGGCCGGGGTCGGTGGCGTCGGGCAGGTTCATGCCCGCCTCGACACCGGAGCACAGATAGCGCAGGACGGGTTCGGTGAGCCGCTCGCCGGGCAGCACGGCCGGGATTCCGGGCGGGTACGGGGTGATCATCTCGGCCGCGACCCGGCCCGCGGCGTCCGCCGGCGGGATGTCCTCGGTGTCGCCGAAGAAGGCGTCCCGCGGCAGACAGGTCTGTTCCATGCGCAGCCCCGCCGGGTCCGGCACCTGGACGGTGGGCGCGGGCCGCAGGTCCGCCGCCGCGTGGGCGAGGTCCTTCAGCGCGGTCAGCAGGGCGCCGGTGGTCTCCGCGTCGTCGGCGTGGGTGAGCTGGGTGGAGATCCGGCGGTGGTCGGCGAGGTGGGCGTCGAGGTGACGGTGTTCGCGGAGCCAGTCGGCCGCGCGGTAGCCGGTCGTGCCCAGGCCGCTGACGTCGATGACGACGGGCAGCGGGTCGAAGTCGTCGGCCAGTCCGGGGCCGCACAGGTCCGCGCGGTCGTTGACGTGCAGGCCGTCGATCGCCTCGACGGCGGTGCGGACCTCGGCGGCCAGGTCCAGGGCGCGGCCCAGCAGTTCCCGGCCGTGCAGGGCCATCTGGCGGCGCCAGCCGTCCAGCCCGGCGTAGATCAGCACCGACGGGCTGGTGGTGCCCAGCAGATCGGCCCTGATCTTGAGCTTGGCCGGGTCGATCAGGTCGCCCTGGAGGTGGAAGACCGAGCCCTGTTCCAGACCGCTGCCCATCTTGTGGATGCTGGTGACGCAGACGTCGGCCCCGGCGTCCATCGCCCACGACGGCAGGCCCGGGTGGAACGGCAGGTGGGCGCCCCACGCCTCGTCCACGATCAGCGGGCGGGACCGGCGGTGGCAGACGTCGGCGAGGGCCCGCAGGTCGGTGCAGGTGCCGTACGGGGTGGGGCTGGTGACCAGCGCCCCGCGGGCGTCGGGGTGCGCGGCGAAGGCCCGCTCGTACTCCTCGGCCGACGGGGCGTGGGCCAGGTGCCGCTCGGCGTCCCAGCGGGGCTCCACCCACACCGGCCGGATGCCGGACAGGATCAGGCCGGACACCACGGATTTGTGGGCGTCCCGGCCGATCAGCAGTTTCTCGTGCGGGCCGGCGACGGTCAGCATCGCGGCCTTCACCGACAGGGAACTCCCGCAGGTGGAGAAGAAGGTGTGGGCGGCGTGCACCGCGTCGGCCATCAGCCGTTCGGCGCGCTCCAGCACCTCTCCCCTGGTGCGCCGGTCGTCGAGCCCACCGGAGGCGAGGACGTCGCCGAGGAAGACGGCGTCGCCGAGCACCGCCCGTACCTCCGGGTCGGCGCCGCGGGCCTGTTTGTGGCCGGGCGGCGTGAAGGGCACCCGGCCCTTGGTGTGGTGGTCGGCGAGGGCCTGCAGTACGGGGGCGCTGGTGTGGTCGGTCATTTCTGCTCCAGGTCTACTCCAGCAGCCCGGCCACCACGCGCAGGTCCGAGACCAGGCCGGCGTAGGCCTCGGCGCGGTCGTCGGAGCGCAGCACGGACGACGGGTGGACGGTGGCCACCACCAGCCCGCGCTCGCTCTCGATCGGTGCGCCCCGCTCCTTCGTCACCCTGAACGAAGAACCGAGGAGGGTCTTGGCCGCTGTGGCGCCGAGCACCACGATCACCTCCGGGTCGAGTTGGGCCAGTTCGGCATTGAGCCAGGGGCGGCAGGCGGTCATCTCCCGCAGGCTCGGGGCCTTGTGGATGCGGCGTTTGCCGCGCGCGGCGACGGTGAACTTGAAGTGCTTGACGGCGTTGGTGAAGTACGCCTGCCGCTCGTCGAGCCCGCCTTCGTTCATCGCCTTGCGCAGCAGCCGGCCGGCCGGGCCGACGAACGGCTCGCCCTGCCGGTCCTCCTGGTCGCCCGGCTGTTCCCCGACGAACACCGTCCGGGCCGAGGCGCTGCCGGCGCCGAAGACCGTCTGCGTGGCGTCGCGGAAGAGCGGGCAGCCCCGGCAGTCGGCCGCGGCCCGCCGCAGCGCCGCCAGACCGCCGCGGGCGGGCAGGTACGGCGTGGCGTCGTACCCCTCCCCCGCCTCCGTAGGCTCCTCCACGAGCGGCACCGCCTTCCCCATCGTGCGGCCGCCGTGCTTCCGGCGGCCCACCGCAACGGGTTCCCGGACCGGGGCGCGGTTAACGCCCGGGCAGCGGTTTTGCACCCGATGCGCGGTGGCCGGCGGGTGCCCGCCCGGGTGCGGATGGCCCGGCCGGAACCGATCCTGAAGCAGTGGAGTGGCGTGTCACGTGTGACCTCCCGCCGCTCGGGCACCCGCCGGGGCAGGAGCCCGAGGGCGACCGCAGCGGGCCCGGCCCCCGGGGCCGGGCCCAGGAACGAACCCGACCAAGGCAGCGTGTCGCGGTACGGCCGTGACAGCGGAACGGACACACATGAGCAATGGATTCATGGGTCCGGAGGGTTACGGCCCGGACCCGTTCGGTGAATTCCTCGCGCGCTTCTTCGGCAGCGCCGCGAAGTCGGCGGGCGGGGAGGCGGGGCAGCCACTGCCCCGGCAGGCGGACATCGCGCGCCTGATGAGCGGGCCCGCCCGGGACCTGGTGACCTCCGCCGCCTCGTACGCCGCCGAGCACGGCAGCACCGAGCTCGGCACCGAGCACCTGCTGCGGGCGGCGCTGTCCGCGGAGCCCACCCGGAGCCTGCTGCGGCAGTCGGGGGCGGACCCGGACGCGCTGGCGGCCGAGATCGACCGGAGCGCCGGCAGCGGGCCGCGGCAGTCCAGCGTGGCGGTGACGCCGGCGGTGAAGCGGGCGCTGCTGGGCGCGCACGACCTGGCCCGGGACCACGGCGCGTCGTACATCGGCCCGGAGCACGTGCTGGACGCGCTGGCCGCCAATCCGGACTCGGCGGCGGGCCGGATCCTCAACCTCGCCCACTTCGACCCCAACGCAGCCCCCCAGGGCGGTCACGGCCCGTCCTCGCACCACTCCGGGGGCGAGCACGGCGCCGCGCCCAAGCACGACACCCCGACCCTCGACAAGTACAGCCGTGACCTGACCGACATCGCCCGGGCCGGCCGGATCGATCCGGTGATCGGCCGCGAGGAGCAGATCGAGCAGACCATCGAGGTCCTCTGCCGCCGGGGGAAGAACAATCCGGTGCTGGTGGGCGACGCGGGCGTGGGCAAGACCGCGATCGTGGAGGGGCTGGCCCAGCGGCTGGCCGACGGCGACGTGCCGGACATCCTGGCGGGCCGCCGGGTGGTCGCCCTGGACCTGACCTCCGTGGTGGCCGGTACCCGCTACCGCGGGGACTTCGAGGAGCGGATGAACGGGATCATGGAGGAGGTCCGGGCCCACCCGGACTCGCTGATCATCTTCATCGACGAGCTGCACACGGTCGTCGGGGCCGGCGGCGGCAGCGGCGACGGCGGTTCGCTGGAGGCGAGCAACATGCTCAAGCCCGCCCTGGCCCGCGGTGAGCTGCACGTGATCGGCGCGACGACGCTGGAGGAGTACCGGCGGCACATCGAGAAGGACGCCGCGCTGGCCCGCCGCTTCCAGCCGATCCTGGTGCCCGAGCCGACGGTCGAGGACACGGTGGCCATCCTGCGCGGACTGCAGGACCGCTACGAGGCCCACCACCAGGTGCGGTACACCCCCGAGGCGCTGCGTGCCGCCGTCGAGCTCTCCGACCGCTACATCGCCCACCGCTTCCTGCCCGACAAGGCCATCGACCTGCTCGACCAGGCCGGTGCGCGGGTGCGGCTGCGCTCGGGCACCAAGACCACCGATGTGCGGGCGCTGGAGCGCGAGGTGGAGCAGCTGGCGGTGGACAAGGACCAGGCGGTGGCGTCGGAGCAGTACGAGCGGGCGACCGAACTGCGGGACCGGCTCGCGGAGCTGACCGCGCGGATCGAGGCCGCCCAGGGGTCGGCGCCGAGCGGGGACGGCCGGATCGTGTCGGTCACCGGCGAGGACATCGCCGAGATCGTGTCCCGGCAGACCGGGGTGCCGGTCAGCAGCCTGACCCAGGAGGAGAAGGAGCGGCTGCTGGGGCTGGAGGAGCGGCTGCACACCCGGGTGATCGGGCAGGACGACGCCGTCACGGCGGTCTCCGAGGCGATCCTGCGCTCGCGGGCCGGGCTCTCCGACCCGAACCGCCCGATCGGCAGTTTCCTCTTCCTGGGCCCCACCGGGGTGGGCAAGACGGAGCTGGCCCGGGCGCTCGCCCAGGCGCTGTTCGGCAGCGAGGACCGCATGGTGCGGCTGGACATGAGCGAGTACCAGGAGCGGCACACGGTCAGCCGGCTGGTGGGCGCGCCGCCCGGATACGTCGGCCACGAGGACGCCGGCCAGCTGACCGAGGCGGTGCGGCTGCACCCGTATTCGCTGCTGCTGCTCGACGAGGTGGAGAAGGCCCACCCGGACGTGTTCAACATGCTGCTGCAGGTCCTCGACGACGGGCATCTGACGGATTCCCAGGGCCGCACCGTCGACTTCAAGAACACCGTCATCGTGATGACCAGCAACCTGGGCTCGGAGGCGCTCAGCGGCGGGCGCGGGGTGCTGGGCTTCGGCCCGGACGTGGCGGGGCCGGAGGCCGGTGACGGGGCCCGGGAGCGGGCGCTGGCCAGTCTGCGCGAGCACTTCCGCCCGGAGTTCCTCAACCGGCTCGACGAGATCATCGTGTTCCGCCGGCTCACCGACGAGCAGCTGCGGCAGATCACCGGACTGCTGCTGGAGGGCACCCGGCGCCGGCTGCACGCGCAGGACATCTCCGTGGAGTTCCGCCCGGAGGCCGTGGACTGGCTCACCCACCGCGGCCACCAGCCCGAGTACGGGGCCCGGCCGCTGCGGCGCACCATCCAGCGCGAGGTCGACAACGCGCTGTCGCGGCTGCTGCTGGACGGTGCGCTGTCCGCGGGTGACGAGGTGTGCGTGGAGGTGGCGGACAAGGAGCTGAGGTTCCGCATCAACCAGCCCGAGAGGACGTAGCGGGGCGGGGCAGAAGCAGGAGAGGAGCCGTCGGGAACGGGCGGACGGACGAAAGGGAGGACCGGTGCGGGCACTGGGGCCGCGTCAGACGTCGTCGGGCCGCGACGAGTCGCCCGAGGAACGGGCCGACCGGCGCTGGATCGAACTGCTCCAGGAGGTGCGGGTCATCCAGACCGGGGTGCAGATCCTCTTCGGCTTCCTGCTCACCGTGGTCTTCACCCCGCGGTTCCCGACGCTCAGCCACACCGACCAGCTCATCTACGTGGTGACGGTGCTGCTGGGCGCGGCCACCACGGGCGCGCTGATCGGCACGGTGACGTTCCACCGGCTGGTCACCGGTCACCGCCTCAAGCCGGAGACGGTGGTGTGGGCGTCGCGGCTGGCGCTGGTGGGGCTCGTGCTGTTGCTGGCGACGGTGGCCTCGGCGCTGCTGCTGATCCTGCGGCTCGCGATGAGTGACGCGTTCGTGCCCTGGATCGTGGTGGGGATGGTCGTCTGGTTCGCGCTCTGCTGGTTCGCGCTGCCCGCATGGGCCCTGCGCCGGTACTCGTCGAAGGAGAAGGAGTGAGCCGCCGCTCCGGGCGCCCGTCCGGGCCGCCGGGGGCATGATGGTCACAAGGAGGGGAAGCCGCGAAGACGGAGGTCGAACGCCATGGTTCCGTTGCTTCTGGTCCTGCTCATCGTCCTGATCTTCTTCGGGCTGGGCTTCGTGCTGAAGGCACTGTGGATCGTCGCCCTGGTGGCGCTGGCGATCTGGCTGGTCGGCTTCCTCGTCCGCTCGTCCGGGCCGGGTGGCGGGCGCGGCCGCTGGTACCGCTGGTAGCGCCGGCCCGGCCGGCCGCCGTCCGGCAGGCGCAGGGGAGGTTTTCCGTGACGCAGAACATCTGGGGTTACCAGGACAGCGTGGGATACGTGTCCGGGACCGATCTCACCGGTTTCGCCGTCGAGGCGATCGACGGCACCGTCGGGTCGGTCGACGAGCACTCCGACGAGGCCGGGGCCAGCTATCTGGTCGTCGACACCGGAGTGTGGATCTTCGGCCGGGAGATCCTGCTGCCGGCCGGGCTCATCTCCTCGATCGACATCGGCCGCAGCACGATCTACCTCGCGTGCACGAAGAAGGACATCGAGGACGCCCCGGAGTTCGAGCGGGAGAAGCACATCGGGGACGACGAGTACCACCGGATGCTGGCCGGTCACTACGGCGCCCCGCACACCTGAGCCGGCCCCCGGCGGACGCCGACGGGCGCGGGCCGGGACCCGATCGGGGTCCCGGCCCGCGCCCGTGGCCGGCTTCTGCGGCCGGTTACGCTCCGGCCGGTGCCGGACCTACCCGGCGGGGACGGCTGAGCAGCGCCGCCCCGGCCAGTCCCGCACTGACGATCGCCAGGGCCACCGCCAGCAGTTCGGGCCACATCCCGGTCTCGCCGAGACCGCTGCCCAGGGGGGTCAGCACGCCCGCCCGGGACAGCGCGTGCAGCGCGATGATGACCATGGCCGCGGCGGCACTGACCGTCCAGACCAGAGCGGTGTCCCGCATCGCCAGCCAGCCGGCCAGCAGCAGGTAGACCACGGCGATGGCCATCGACAACCCGGCGGCCGCCTGGGCGCCCTGCATGTGCCCGGCGTGCACCGGCAGGTGGCTCAGCCCGCAGAGCGCCAGCGCGGCCGCGGCCGGCCAGCGCAGCGCGGACCGCAGCACACCGGGGAACGCGTAGCCCGGCTGCCGGGGCTCGTCGTGCCCGGCGTGCTGCTGGGCCCACGCCGGCTGCCCGCCCTGCTGCTGGTTGGCGGCGGGGCGGGACCAGGGGGTGTGCTGCGGCGGCTGCTGGTGCGGGGCGTTGTCGTACCGGCCGCCGGCGCCGACCGGCTGGCCGGTGGGGCCGAGGGGCCGGACGTCCGGGTCGAGGAACGGCATGGCGGCGGTGGGCTCGGGCTCCCCCGGGCCGCCGCCCGGACCGCCCGAGCCGCGCGGACCGCCGGAGCCGCCGGGACCGCCGGGGCCGGGGTCCGGCGGGAAGTGCGGGGGCATGCCGTACGGGTCGGTGCCGTCCGCCTTCGCCCGGTCGAACAGCTCGATGAGCTGCGCGACCTCCTCGACGGACCGGCCGACGGCCGCCGCGCGCAGCGCGTCGTGCCCGGCCTCCGCGGTGTGCGGGTCGGACCGGAGCAGGTCGAAGAGCTCCGCGACCTCGCTCACCGGACGGGAAACGACCGCCAGCCGGAGGGCTTCGTCGCCGGGATTGGGAACGTCGCCGCTCCGGCGGAGCAGTTCCACGAGGGCGGCGACTTCCTCCAAGGGCCGATGGGTGACTGCCTCCCACAGAATCGTGCGGGCCGAGTTCTTCTCAGGGGTGAGGGGCGGAATGTGCTCGCCGTGTTCTGTCGATGACAGTTCGGCGTCGCCCCCACAAATAGCTGGTTCGGATGTCATGGAGGACTCCACTGAACGATGGGAGCGTCAAACACCAGGAGCGCTGACACTCGGCGGACGTTGTGCTGCTGTGCTTCAGCCAACGTCCCTCTTCGGCGCGGTCGCCATTCAGGAAGGCCATCCGGTGGAGACACGCCGGGACGCCCGGGCGTGCCGCGTCCGCGGGCCAAGCCGTGGAGGGGCGTCGTGGTGGCCTTTCCGTTCCGCCGGGGCGGCGGGATTTTCGAGGTGCCGTGGGCCGCCGGGCCTGATTCGCTGGTATCGGGCAGCTTCCCTACACAGTGCGAGGACAGACCATGGACGCAAGCGGAGAATCCCGTGCACGCATTCAGCAGATGCGGGACAAGGCGAGGGAATTGCAGCAGACCGCGGAGCGCACCAACGATCCGGAGGAGCGGAAGCGGCTCCAGGAGAAGGCCCGCCGGCTGCAGTCGCAGAGCGAGCAGGAAAGCATGATGCGGGGCGGTGACATCTACCCCTCGGAGTGAGCGGGACGGCAACGAAGGGACGGGACGCGGCCGGCGGGCCGCGTCCCGTCCGCGTTTCCCCGGCAGGGCCGTGGGGGCCGTCACACGGTGAACGGCTGCTGGTCCAGGAATGCCGGGTCGGGATTTCCGGTCGTGTAGAGATTAGGGCTCTGGGTGGGCGGCATACCGCGCTGGATGTCGCGGTGGAACGTGCGGTAGCCGCCGCGGAAGGTGCCGCCGTTCCAGACGTCCAGGAGGGTCCCGGTGAATTTCCCGTTGGTGTCGCCGTCGGAGGCCAGCTGATTGTCCTGGCAGGCGGCGAGGAGCACGGCGTCGGCGGCCGGTTCGCGGCTCTTGCGGGCGCCGAGTTCCCGCTGGATCTCCTGGAAGAATTCCTGGTCGCGCCGGTAGATCTCGTACTGCCGGTCGGGCGGCATCAGCCGGGCGGCGTGTTCACCGTCGCCCTGGTCCGGCATTTCGACGGCGGTGCCGCTGTGGCAGCAGTCGAGGACGACGAGGAGGCGGACGCCGCGGGCGAACCGGCCGAATTCCCGGTGCAGCTCGTCGTCGAGGAATTCCCGGTCGTACAGCACCAGCGTTTCGTCGAACCGGTCCGCCTCGGCGTCGCCGCCGGTGGTGTTGGGGACCTGGCCGCCGTGGCCGGAGTAGGTGAGCAGCAGGATGTCGCCGCTCTTGAGCGTCTTGGCGGCCTTGCGCAGTTCGGCGGTGACCCGTTCGACGGTGCCGTCGGTGGTGAGCAGGGTCGTCGGGGCGAAGCCGGCGCCGCGGGCCAGCGCGGCCATGTCGTGGGCGTCGTTCTCGCAGGCGACGAGCCGGCCGTCCCAGCCGCCGTACCGGGCGGGATCGACCTGGTTGAGTCCGACGTGGAGGGAGAGGCCGGTGGGCATCGCGGGCTCCTTGGCAGCGGCAGGGGTCGGGGCAACGCCTGGATGCGTTCCGTGGCCGGCCGGCCGGTGAACTCGCCGGCCCGCCCAACCGCCTGAACGGTCCCCTGCGCGCACGCCGGCGAACGCCGCGGGCGGGTGCGGGCGGCTGTTGGAGTGGCTTCGCCGGGGACGCCGGTCGGCGGACCGTACCACCGGGAAGCGGTTGTCATATGACCACATCCGATGCGTCCCGGGCCGGCCGTGCCACCACCGGCCCGGCGTCCGGGGACGCCCTGGCGGGCCGCGCGGGCTACGACGAGCACTTCCTCGGCGTGCCCGTGCCGCTGCCGGTGCCGGCCCTGCCCGGGACGGAGACCGTGGTCCTGCCGTACACCCACTTCACGGTCCTGCTGCGCCCGGACCGGCGGCTGGCGGCGGCCACCGGCGTTTGCGTCGACGGCCGGCTGCTGCGGGAGCACGTACCGCGGGAGGGCGGCTGGCAGTTCGACCCCCGGCTGCCCGAGGACCTGCAGGCCGGCGACGCGGTCTACCGCGACAACTCCCTGGACAAGGGCCATCTGGTGCGCCGCCTCGACCCGGTGTGGGGCGACGTCGTGGAGGCCGGCCGGGCCAATGCCGACACCTTTCACTACACCAACGCCGCCCCGCAGGCCGATGTGTTCAACCAGGGCAAACGGCTCTGGGCCGGGCTGGAGGACCACCTGCTCGACCACGCCGACGCGCACGACCGCAAACTGGCCGTGCTGACCGGGCCGGTGCTGCACGACTCCGACCCGCCCTACCGGGGCATCCAGGTGCCGCTGCGCTTCTGGAAGGTGGCCGCGTTCGTCCAGGACGGTGCGCTCGCGGCCACCGCGTACGTCCTGGACCAGAGCCCGGACCTGACCCGGGACGCCGACCGGGCGCTGGCCGGCGCGGTGCCGGGCGCACCGCCGCCGCTGGGCACCTACCGCACGTTCCAGGTGCCGGTGTCGGACGTCGCCGAGCTGACCTCACTGGACCTGGGCCCGCTGCCGGCCGCCGATCTGATGCCGGTGACGCGCGCCCCGGAGGAACGCTGGAAACGACTCGCGTCGCACGACGACATCGTGCTGCGGCGCGACTGAACGGCGAGGGGACACACCATGCGACCGAGCGTCGTCTACGTCCACGGCAACGGCAACAAGGTCCGCCCGGACCTGCTCAAGTCCCAATGGGACACCGCCCTGTTCGGCCGGGACATGGGCGCGGCGTCGCGGATGGCCTACTGGGCGCCGGTGCGCTACCCCGCGCCGCTGCCCGACCACCGGCCGGACCCGCTGGACGGCGGCCCGGAGCCGGCCAAGGGCTCCCCGGCCGGCCTGGAGGGGCGCGCCACGAACGCCTCGGCCGCCGTCCCGCCCCCCGAGGAGTTCGTGGCGCGGACCCTCGACGAGGCCCGGCAGGAGACCGGCGGCACCGCACCGGAGCGGCGGGCGCGCCCCGACGAGGACGCCCTGGCCGACTGGCTGCGGGACATGACCTACCTCGCGGACACCCTCGCGCACACCGAGGCCGCCCCGGAGCCGGGGCCGGCCGACGCACTGCCGCTGGAGGTCGTGCCGCTGCCCCGGCCCGGCCGCACCGCGCTGTTCCGGGCGCTGGTGCAGCACGCGTTCAAGGACGTGTACGCCTACTTCTTCGGCGGTGCGGGGCCGGCGATGCGCGCCGTGATGCAGGAGGCGCTGGACGGCCTGGACGGCGGCCCGCTGGTCGTGGTCGGGCACAGCCTGGGCACGGTGATCGCCTACGAGGTGCTGCGGGAGCAGCAGCGCAACGTCGCGCTGCTGGTCACCGTCGGCTCACCGCTGGCGATCACCGAGATCCAGGACCGGCTGGCCCGCCCGCCGGCCGTACCGGACGGCGTGGCGGCCTGGCGCAACGCCTCCGACCTGCGGGACCTGGTGGCGCTAGACCACACCCTGCGCCCCGAGTACGCGCCCGAGGACCGGGTCACCGACGTGCTGGTCACCAACGACAGCCGCAACCACCACAGCATCGACGCGTACCTGTCGCAGCACCCGGTGCGCGAGCCGGTGCTGCGGATCTTCGGCGACGGTCCGGGGTAGGCCGGGCATGCCGCTGACCGAAACCGAGTGGGACCTGGTCACCACCTGGGTGCAGAACCATCTGGTCGACACCACCGAGCCGCACGACCGGCTCGCCGAGTACGGCTTCCCCGAGGACTTCGTCGCCGCGCTGCCGCTGACCCACATCAGCTCCGACAACGCCCGGGCCCTCGTGCACCGCTCGCGCACGGACATCGAGCGGCAGCTGCGGCTGGTGGAGGCGCTCACCGCGGTCGATGAACTGGCCGTGCTGCCCGACATCGTGAAGGTCCGGGAGTTCCGGGACCGGCTGTGGGAGGACTGCCGCGCGCACGCCGCGCAGGACACCTTCCGCACCTGCGTGCTGAAGAACGGCGCCGAGGCCTTCATCGACCGGCAGGGCCTGCGGGAGACGCTGCGCCGGTTCATCGCCGACCCCGACAAGTGCATCCTGCTGGTCGACGGCGAGCCGGACAGCGGCCGCTCGTACACCTACACCTTCCTGCGCCACATCGGTCAGCACAGCGGTTTCCGTCCCGTCCGGGTCACCCTGTCGCGGACCTCCACCGCGGCGAAGGTCGTCCGGCGGCTGGCCGACTTCGTCGCCGAACCGGGCACCGGCCCCGCCCCGATCGACCCCACCGGCCTCAACGACCCGCTGCCGTCCGTCGACGAGGCCGCGCACTGGGTCGCCGGCCGCGCCACCGCCGCCGAGGAACGGCTGTGGCTGGTGCTCGACGAGTGCGACCGGCTCGACCCCAGCTCCGACGTGTGGGACTTCATCGGGCAGCTCGCCATGGCCGTCTACGAGCACTCCGCGGTCCACGGCGACCAGGCACCCCGGCTGGTGCTGCTCGGCTACGGTCGGGCGATGCGCCAGCTCCCGTACGACCTGCGCGGCAGTGTCTCCTGGGACACCGCACGGGTCGTCGAACCGGGCGATCTGCGGTCCTTCTTCCACCAAGTCTTCCACGAATCGCCGCCACCGGCGCTGGCGGCCGGCGGCCCGCGCGAGTCCGCCATCGACGAACTCGTCGAGGTCGCCGTGGAAGAGGTGCTCTACGCCGCGGAGTCCGGCGGCGGGGCCGGCGAGAGCTATATGCGCCGGGTCAGTACGGCGGTGGAGGGAGCGGTCCGTGTCTACCGGTCCCTCTGAGCGTCCGGCCCCGTCGGGCCTGCGGGAGGTGTTCGCGGCCCGGCTGCGCGAGGCGCTGCACACCGGCGGGGAGCGCCGCGGCGGCGTCTCCCCCACCCGCCGCGCCTACCGCGAGGCGGCCTGCCTGCTGGCCCGTTTCGACCCCCGCGAGCTGCGGCTGCCCGACGAGAAGCACGCCACCGGCCGGGCGGTCCTGGAACTCGTCGACGACTGCACGACCCTGGGCATGCAGGACCAGGCCGGCTGGGCGCTGAAGGCCGAGGTCCGGGAGGAGGCGCTGGGCGGGCTGGCCGGGCCCGAGGCGGCCCGGCGCCTGCTCGCCGCCAACATCGGCCAGCTGCCGGCCGAGCCCGGGCCCGAACGGTTCGCGCTGGCCCAGCTGTTCGGCACACCGCTGGCGATCGACCGGCTGACCGCCGGTGAACTGGCCGACGCGCTGCAGGCGGTGCTGTGGCTGTCCCGGGTGCCGGGCATGACCGGCCTGCCGGACACCGGCCGGCTGCAGCGCGCCCTGGAGCGGGCCCGGCTGCTGGAGCCGCTGGAACGCCTGGTCCGCCGCCCGTTCCAGGGCCGGGCCGCCGAACTCGCCGAGCTGCGCGCCTACATCGCGCTGCCCGGGGCCGCCGCACCGCCCGGGCCGCCGGCGGCCCCTCCCGGCGGTCCCGGGTTGGTCCCCGCAATGGTCGTCCACGGGCCCGGCGGCATGGGCAAGAGCACCCTGCTCGCCAAGTTCCTGCTCGACAGCGTCCACGACCCGGCCGGCGGCATCCCGTTCGCCTACATCGACTTCGAGCGGCCCACCCTCTCCGTCCACGAGCCGATCACGCTGATCGCCGAGGCGGCCCGGCAGCTCGGTATCCAGTACCCCGCCCACCGCGCCGAGCTGGACGCGCTGGCGGAGGAGTGCCAGCAGGTCGCCCGCAGCCAGCGCGAGGGGCAGGAGCGGGTGACCCAGCTGCACGAACTCGCCGCCACCCGGGCGGTCCTCGGGCGCAGCTACTCGCAGCAGTTCCAGTCGGCGGCCACCGACCGGGAGACCGGGCTGGTCCGGCGGGTCGGCGAGGTCCTGAGGCGGGCGGTCGCGGAGGTGAAGTCCCGCCCGGACGAGCCGGACCCGCCGTTCGTGATGGCCGTCGACACCTTCGAGGAGGCGCAGTACCGCGGCTCACCGGCCCTGGGCCGGATGGTGGCGGTCTACGTGGCGCTCCAGAGCGCCTATCCGCGGCTGCGGGCCGTGTTCTCCGGGCGCGCACCGGTCGAACACCCGGCGAAGCGGGTGGAGTCGCTCGACATCGAACTCGGCGAACTCGACCCGCAGGCGGCGGTGAGCCTGCTCGCGTCCTGCGGCGTGGACGACCCCGAGGTGGCCCGGGAGCTGGCCGCCCGGGTCGGCGGGCATCCGCTCAGCCTGAAGCTGGCGGCGCGGGCCGCGACCCTCGCGGGTCTGGCGGGCGAACCGACCGGTGAGCTGATCCGCAGCCTGCCCGAACGCCGGCGGGAGGTCTTCCGCCGGGTCGACCAGCTGCTGGTGCAGGGCATCCTCTACGACCGGATCCTCAGCCACATCGCCGACGAGGACGTCCGCCGGCTCGCCCACCCCGGCCTGGTGCTGCGGGTCATCACCCCGGAGATCATCCGGGACGTGCTCGCCGGGCCGTGCGGCCTCGACGTACCGGGCCCGGAGCGGGCCCGGGAGCTGTTCGACGAGCTGAGCCGGCTGGACATGGTCGAGCCGGCCGCTCCCGACGCGGTGCGCTACCGCGGCGACGTCCGGGCCATCATGCTGCGGCTGCCCGGCGGCGACCGCACCGCGGTGATGCGGGAGGTCGAGCGGCGCGCGGTGGCGCACTACGCGGCCCGCGACGGGCTGGAGGCGCGCGCCGAGGAGATCTACCACCGGCTGCGGCTGGACGAGAACCCGCGCTCGGTGGAGGAGCGCTGGCTGCCGGGCGTCGAACGGTTCCTCGCCGGGGCCGGGCAGGAGATGTCGCCGCGGGCCGCGGGGCTGCTCACCGCCCGGCTCGGCGGCGGTGCGCCCGACCACGTGGCGGCCGGCGCGGACCAGGAGGACTGGGAGCGGATCGCCGCCCAGGAGGTCGAGGACCTGCTGGCGCAGGGCTTCGCGACGGCGGCCCTGGAGCGGATCGGCCGGCGCCGCCCCTGGACGCCGTGCAGTCCGCTGCACGCGCTGTACGCCGAGGCGCTCAGCCGCGTCGGGCGGCGGGACGAGGCCCGGCGGGCGGTCGCGGACGCCCTGGTCCCGGCCGGGCGCGCGGGGTGCGGGGAGCGCCGGCTGGAGCTGCTGCTGCTCTCCGCGCGGCTCGCGCAGGAGGACGGCGATCCGGTGCACGCCGACCGCGCGCTGCGGGCCGCGGAGGACGTCGCGGTGGGCCTCGGGCAGGACCTCGAAGCGATGGGCGCACTGCTGGCCCGGGCCCGGCTGACCGCCGACGAGGGGCGCGCGGAGCCGGCCACCGGCCGGCAACTCGCCGAGCGGCTCAAGAAGTTGCCCGACGACGTGCTGTCCGAGCGGCCGGTGCTGGTGCGCGCGGTCGCCTCGCAGATCTACGCCCAGGCCCCCGGCGCGCTGGAACACGCCGTGGAGGTGGTGGGGCTGCCGTCCGACGACGAGACGCTGGACGCGCTGGGCGCGGCGATGCGCCGGGCGACCCGCCGGCAGCCGGCGCTGCTGGGCAAGGTGATGGAGATCCTGGACGAGGCCGCCGGGCCGTCCCGCCCGGAGCCCGGGGCCGCACCGACCAGCATCGCCGGGATCCTGCGGCTGGCCCGGGACCGCGGCACCCTCGACGCGCTGGCCCGGCGCCTGCTGGCCGTACCGGACCGGAGCGGGGAGATCGTCGCCGGGGTGGCCGCGGCGATGGGAGTGGGCAGCGGCGCCCGGACCACCACCGGCGCGCACGTCCGCGCCGCCCCGGCCCCCGAGGAACGACACGCGCGCGAAAGGCGTGATGACCGGTGAACGGCTACCTCTCGCCGGACGAGATCCGGGCGGTGCTCGACGCCGCGGTGGAGACCGGGCTCGCCGACCCGTCGGTGCGGCCGCTGCTGATGGACGGGATCATGCCCCGCTACCGCGGCACGCTGCCGCTGCACCCCGCGCCGGGCCGCCAGGTGCACTCCGACCTCAGCCAGATGAACCGGGTGGAGCGGCTGGTCGACGGCTCGGTGCCGCTGGAGATCTGGCTGCGCAACGCCGTCGCCGAGACCACCGAGGCCGAGCCGCTCACCGTCTTCCAGCGGGCCCTGGACGACGTGGCGCGGCAGGCCGGCGGCGAGCCGGACGTCCTGGCCACGATGCCGGCACCCGGGGAGATCAAGGAGGAGATCGTCCACCGGGACGACACCGTGCCGATCGGGTTCCTGCGCGGCGGGGAGCTGGCCGGCGGGGCGGTGGCGCGCCTCAAGGTGCCGCCGTACCAAGGCGGTTCGCCGCTGCAGCCGAACGGCTTCCCGCACTCCGGCACCGGCTGGCTGATCGCCCCCGACCTGCTCGTCACCAATCACCACGTGGTCAACGCCCGGGCCGGGACCGGCGCCGGGCGGCCGGTGGCCGACCCGGAGGACCTGCACCTGCAGGCCCGGCACACCCGCGCCCGGTTCGACTACGACACCGACGACATCGAGACCGAGGAGGCCGCGGTCGCCGAACTCGTCGCGGCGGACGCGGCGTTGGACTACGCGCTGCTGCGGCTGGCCGAGGCGCCGGCCCGGCCGGTGCTGCGGCTGGCGGAACGGCCGCTGACGGTCGGCCGGGGCGACTACGTGGCGGTCAACATCATCCAGCACCCCGGCGGCCTGCCGAAGCGGGTCGCGCTGCGCAACAACCTCGTCTACGAGGCGGACGAGAACGACGTGCGCTACTTCACCGACACCCGCGGCGGGTCCTCGGGCTCACCGGTCCTCACGGACGACTGGAAGGTGGTGGCGCTCCACCGGGGCACCCGGCGCGTGGAGAACGTGCTGTTCCAGGGCCGGACCACGGCGTTCGTCAACGTCGGCACCCAGATGCGCAGCGTGCTGCGCCATCTGGAAACCACCAGTCCCGGTATCCATGCCGAGATCCAGGCGGCACAAGCGGCGCCGTAGCGCGAGGCGACGGCACCATCGAGGAGGACGAGATGCCACGGCGGAACAGAACACCGGTCGCGGCCGGCCCGGAGCAGGTCTTCTCGGACCTGCGCGAGGTCGCGGCGCGGGTGCGGGACGGACTGTCGTCCGAGATCCCCGAATCCCTGGAGGAGCTGCCGGCGGAGGAGCAACCGGCCGGCCAGATCGCGCAGTTCGCGCAGGCGGAGCGGGCCCGGGTGCTGACCGCGGGCGCGATCGGCCTGGAGAAGCTCGCCGAGGGACGCACCGACGAGATCAGCGACGACGAGTCGTTCGGCATGGAGGCGATCGTCCTGCTGGAGGGCC
This sequence comes from Streptomyces sp. NPDC048197, assembly GCF_043202395.1. NCBI lineage: Bacteria > Bacillati > Actinomycetota > Actinomycetes > Kitasatosporales > Streptomycetaceae > Streptomyces > Streptomyces sp. NPDC048197. The sequence goes on along the minus strand of NZ_JBIDAJ010000011.1, from coordinate 179,399 downwards.
GGCCGGCGATCCTCGTCCAGAACCACGACTTCGCGCCGCAGCAGGGCGACTGGGCGGTGCTGGACGGGCACCGGGCGGCGATTCGGGAGTCGTTCGCGCGGGTCGGCCGGGTCGAACTGGCCGGCCACATCAGCCTGGACTGGCTGGGGACCGCGTTCCTGGTCGGCCCGGACACCGTCCTGACGAACCGTCATGTGGCGTTGGAGTTCGCCCGCGGCGACGGCCGCGGCTGGACCTTCCAGCAGGGCATCAGCGCCAACGTCGACACCGGCGAGGAGTACGTCGACCCGCTGTTCGCCGGCGGCGGCCCGGCACCCGGCGCGGCGAGCCCCTCGTTCGACGTCGTCGAGGTGGTGGGCGTCCACGAGGACGTCGACCTGGCCCTGCTGCGGGTCGCCCCGCCGCCCGGCGGCAGCGCGCTGCCCCCTCCCCTGGCGGTGGCCGCGGACGCCCCGGCCGATCTGCCCGGCCGTCCGGTGTACTGCGTGGGCTACCCGGCGTACGACGGCCGGCGCAACGAACCCGAGTCGATGCGCCGGATCTTCATGGACATCTACAACGTCAAACGGCTGCAGCCCGGCACCACCACGGGGCTGGCGCCGGACCGGAACGTCATCCGCCACGACTGCTCGACGCTGGGCGGCAACAGCGGCTCCCCCGTCATCGACCTCACCGACCACCGGGTGCTCGGCCTGCACTTCGGCGGCCGCTACGGCCTCGGCAACTACGCCGTGCCGCTGTGGCAGCTGGTCGAGGATCCGCTGCTGGCCCGGGCGGAGATCAACTTCGTCTGAGTCCGGCCCGGGCCGCGCCCCGCCGCGGGTCAGCCGCCGGTTCTTGACGAACTCGGTGGTGTAGGTCTTCTTCAGGTCCACCGACGCGTTCTTGAGGTTCGGGTTGAAGGACTTCAGCACCCGCTCCACGGTCGCCGGGCCGTCGGCCGGCATCACACCGTCCTTGGTGAACATCGGCAGGGTGTCCTTGATCGCCTGCACATAGAGCTCCTTGCCGCCCTGCGCGTAGTCGGCCGGCATCTTGTCGGCGATCTGCTCGGGCGTGTGCGTGGACATCCACTTCAGGGTCTTCACGAAAGCCTTGGCGAGCTTGCGCACGGTGTCCTTGTGACTGTTCACCCAGTCGGTGTTCATGTAGAGGCTGGACGACGGGTACGGGCCGCCGAGCGCCTCCTTCGACCCCTCCGGCGTGCGCATGTCGATGAGCACCTTGCCCAGGTTCTTGTCGAGGACCTGCGCGACGGTCGGGTCGGTGGTCATCCCGCCGTCGATCGAACCCTGCTTCATCGCCGAGAGGAAGGTCTGCCCGGCGCCGACCGCCACCGGGGTGAACTCGTTGGTCTGCACCCCGTTCTTCACCGCGAGGTACTTGGTCAGGAAGTCGGTGGACGAGCCGAGCCCGGTGACGCCGAGCTTCTTGCCCTTGAAGTCCTTGGCCGAGGTGAGGCCGGCGGCCGCCTTGCTGGAGACCACCTCCACCTCGCCCGGAGCGTGCGCGAACTGCACCACCGACTCCACCTGCTTGCCCTTCACCTGCAGGTCGAGGGTGTGGTCGTAGAAGCCCACGACGCCTTGGACGTCACCGGACAGGAGCGAGGTGGTGGCCTGCACACCGGCCGGTTCGGTGAGCAGCGTGACGTGCACGCCCTCGTCCTCGAAGTAGCCCAACTGCTGGGTGAGTCTGGCCGGCAGATAGATGACCTTGTCGAGACCGCCCACCATGATCTTGATCTTGCCGTTGTCGCCGCCGGCCGCGGCGTCCTGGGATCCGTTGTCACCACAGGCCGTGAGGGTCGTGAGGGCGAGCAGGGCGGAGGCCGCCGCGGCGGTCAGCTTGACGGACGTACGCATGATCAAATCCTTGAATTCATCAGTGGGTTGACGGGAAAAGGAGCACGGCCGGTCAGCGGCCGGCCGAGGTCTCGGCCGGCTTCCAGCGGAACAGCCGCTTCTCCAGGAACGCCAGCAGCCCCTCGGCGACCAGGGCGACCACGGCGAGGATCACCATCGCGGCATACACACCGGCCGCGTTGAACGTGCCCTGGGACGCCGAGACCAGCAGGCCGAGGCCCTTGGTCGCGCCGAGGTACTCGCCGACGATCGCGCCGATCAGCGCGAAACCGAAGCTGACGTGCAGGCTCGTGAAGATCCACGAGGTGGCCGACGGGATCACCACCTGCAGGGTCACCTGACGGTTGCTCGCCCCCAGGATCCGGGAGTTGGCCACCAGATTGCGGTCCACCTCCCGCGCACCCTGGAACGCGTTGAAGAACACCGGGAAGAACACCAGGACCACGGCGGACGCCACCTTGGACGCCGGGCCCAGACCGAACCCGATCAGGAAGATCGGCGCCAGCACGATCCGCGGCAGCGCATTGAGCACCTTGATGTACGGGCCGAGCACATCGGCCAGGAAACGCACCCGGCCCAGCGCGATGCCCAGCACCACCCCGGCGAGCACACCGATGACCCAGCCGAGCAGCGCCTCGTAGAGCGTGTACCAGATCTGCTCCCACAACGAGCCCTGCGGGGTGCCGTTCAGCGCCCACTGGCTCATCTGGTCCCAGATCCTCGACGGCATCGAGAAGTTGAACGGATCGATGACCGCGGCCCGGGCCAGCCCCTCCCACAGCCCGAGCAGTCCGACGAGCAGCACCACCCGGCTGCCGTACACCAGCAGCCGGCGCCGGCGCGCGGCCCGCGCCCGCTCCCGCGAACGGTCCGCGCGGGCACCGGACTTGACCACCGCGACGGGCGCGTGGACGGTCTCAGGCGGCATCGGCGGCACCCCTCTCGCGGGTGATGCGGACCTCTTCGCCGAGCGAGGACCAGATCTCCCGGTAGATCTCGATGAACCGCGGCTCCAGCCGCACCGACTCGACCCGCCGGGGCCGCGGCAGATCGATCTCGAAGACCTCCTTGACGGTCGCCGGCCCGGCCGTCATCACCACCACCTTGTCGGCCAGCGCGATCGACTCCTCCAGGTCGTGCGTGACGAACACGACGGACGCACCGGTGCCCGACCACAGCTCCAGCAGCTCGTCCGACATCAGCGCCCGGGTCTGCACATCGAGCGCCGAGAACGGCTCGTCCATCAGCAGGATCCCCGGATCGTTGACGAACGTCGCGGCCAGCGCGACCCGTTTGCGCTGGCCACCGGAGAGCTGATGCGGATAGCGGTCCTCGAAGGCCGCCAGCCCGACCCGGGCCAGCCACTCCCGCGCCCGCTGCCTGGCCTCCGCCTTCGGCACACCACGGAAACGCGGCCCGGCCATCACGTTCGACAACACGGTGCGCCAGGGGAAGACCGCGTCCTGCTGGAACACGAAGCCGACCGTGTCACCGATGCCGCGGACCGGCTCCCCGGCCACCAGCACCTCGCCCCGGGTGGGCTCCTCCAGCCCGCTGATCAGGGTGAGCGTGGTGGACTTCCCGCATCCCGTGGGGCCGACCACGGCGACGAACTCACCGCGCCCGACGACCAGATCCAGATCCCGTACGGCGGTGTGCAAGCCCCCCGACGGGGTCCGGAACGTCTTGCTGGTGCCCCGTAGTTCGATGGCGGGGCTCAGGTGGCTGTTCATGGGCCCGGACGCTAGGTGTGATCCGGCACACCGACACGCTTCTGGCCACAACCCGCCTTTGTGCGCGCAAACCCTGTTGTGCTCGTTTTGCTCACGCTAGAACAACAACAACATCACCAGGGGGTGCGCGGATGCTCACGCACGGCATACCGTTGCGACCATCACCCCGTAAAGAGAATGTGTCGGTTCCGCGCACACGCGGCAGGGGCCAAGGACGAGGAGAGCATGCGGATCCACTGGCCCCGGCGCGTCTTCGCCCAGGTGCTGACCGCCCAACTCACCCTCACCACCGGCGTGATGGTGCTCGCCACCAGCCTGTTCCTCGCCCCCCTCAGCTCCGAACTCGACGACCAGGCGATGCGCCGGGCCCAGTCCATCGCCCAGACCACCGCCGCCGACCCCGACCTCCCCCACGAGATCACCACCACCCCGCCCGACCGGCATGGACCGGTACAGACCGCCGCGGAACGAATCCGCCGGGCCACCGGCGCCCTGTACGTCGTCGTCATGGACACCCGCGGAGTGCGCTGGTCACACACCAACCCCGCCGAAATCGGCCGGCACGTCTCCACCGACCCCAGCCGCACCCTCGCCGGACGCGAGGTACGCCAGATCGACACCGGCACCCTCGGACGATCGGCCCGCGCCAAGGTCCCGCTGCGCGACCCCCGCGGCCGCATCGTCGGCGCCGTCTCCGTCGGCATCGCCTACGACAGCGTCCACAGCCGCCTGATCGGCACCCTCCCCGGCGTACTGCGCTACGCGGCCGCCGCGCTCGCCGTCGGCGTCCTGGCCGCGGTCGCCCTCGCCCGCCGGCTCCGCCGCCGCACCCACGGCGTCGCGTTCACCGACATCTCCGCACTGCTCGACGAACGCGAGGCGATGCTGCACGGCATCCGCGAAGGCGTGGTCGCCTTCGACCGGCACGGCCGGATCCGGCTGGTCAACGACGAGGCCGGACGACTGCTCGGACTCGGCGCCGGGGCCGCCGGACGCCCCCTGGAGGAGGTGCTGCCGCCGGGCAGGACCACGGAAGTCCTCGCCGGACGGGTGGCGGGCACGGACCTGCTGGCCGTCTGCGGCGGCCGGGTACTGGTCGCCAACCGCGTACCCACCCGGGACGGCGGAGCCGTGGTCACCCTCCGCGACCGCACCGAACTCGAACTGCTCGGCCGCGAACTCGACGGAACCCAGGGCCTGTTGGACGCCCTCCGCGCCCAGGACCACGAACACGCCAACCAACTGCACACGGTACGCGGCCTGCTCGAACTCGGCCGGTACGACAAGGCCGTCGAATTCGTCACCGAAGTGGCCAGCGCCCACCGCGCCTCCGCGGAACAGATCGCCGAGCGGGTGCACGACCCACTGCTGTCCGCACTGCTCGTCGGCAAGGCCGCCATCGCCGCCGAACGCGGGGTCTCCCTGCGGATCTCCGACGCCACCCTGCTGCCGCACGCCGTGGTCGACCCCCGCGACCTGGTGACCGTCCTCGGCAACCTGATCGACAACGCACTCGACGCCACCGCCGAACGCCACCGCCAACGACCCTTCGTCGAGGTCGAGTTGCGGGCCGAACACCGCACCGTCGTCCTACGGGTCGCCGACACCGGCCCCGGAGTCCCGCCCGCCCTGCGCGAGCAGATCTTCGCCGAGGGCTGGTCCACCAAAACCCCCCACCCGCCGGCCACCGGCCGGCCGACCACGGCCCCGGTGACCTTCCACCGCGGCCGCGGCATCGGCCTGGCACTGGTGCGCCGGCTCGCCGAACGCTACGGCGGAATGGCCCGCGTCACCGCCCGCGCCGGCGGCGGCGCGGTCTTCACCGTCGTCCTGCCCGAAGCACTCCAGGAAGAACGCCCCACCACGGCGCCCACCACATCACCCACGCCCACCACGTCGCCCACCACATCGCCCACCACGTCGATCGGAGAATCACGGTGACCGCCGGAGAACCACGGGGACCGTCGGAGCGGCACGATGAATGACGGCCGGTGCGTCCCGATGACCGACCGTCGGAGCGTCCCCATGACCGGAGGCCCCCGGTGATCGACGTCCTCGTCGTGGACGACGACTTCCACGTCGCCGAGATCAACGCCGCCTACGTCTCCCAGGTACCCGGCTTCCGGGTCACCGGCTGCGCCCACACCGCCGCCCAGGCACTCGCCGCCCTGGAACGCACCCACGCCGACCTGGTGCTGCTCGACCACTACCTGCCGGACGAGAACGGGCTGTCACTGCTCCGGCGGCTGCGGCAACTCGGCCACCGCACCGACGTGATCATGGTGACCGCGGCCCGCGACGTGACGACCATCCAGGACGCGATGCGGTCCGGCGCGCTGCAGTACCTCGTCAAACCGTTCGGCTTCTCCGGACTGCGCGCCAAGCTCGACGGCTATGTCGCGCTGCGCCGCACCGTCGAGGGGGTGAGCGGCCGCGGCGAGGCAGGCCAGGAACAGGTCGACCGGATATTCGGCGCCTTCCGCACCGCCGAATCCCCGCACACCGAACTCCCCAAGGGCCACTCCGCGGCCACCGTCGGGCTGATCCGCCGCGTCCTGGACGCGGCCCGGGTACCGCTGTCCGCCCACGAGGTCGCCACCCGCGCCGGCGTCAGCCGCTCCACCGCCCAGCGCTACCTCAAACACCTGGAACGCAGCGGCCACATCATCCTGACCCTCAAATACGGCGACACCGGCCGCCCGGAACACCGCTACCGCTGGGCGGCAGCGGGCTGACCCGGGCCCACGGCGCCCCTGGCTGCCGGGAACACCACCACCGCCGGACGGCGGCGGGCTGACCCGGGCCCCCGGCGCCCCTGGGTGCCAGGCCCCCGCCGGGCAGCTACGGGCCGGCCCCGGACCACGGCCGTCCCACCGATGATCCCGAAACCTGGCGAAACCGCAGTCCACCCCCGGGCGGCTACGGGCTTCGGTTCCCCGGTCCGGAGCGCCTCCCTGGGCATTTCTCCCGTCCGGGCCCCGGCGGGGAGGCGCACCCCCTAGCCTCCTGATCATGGACATCTCGACGACCGGCAGGGGTGACACGGACCCCACCCCCGTCCTGCTCGACGCAGCGCAACTGACCGCCGACCCGGACCTGGCGGCCCGCTTCCCCGCCGAGGCCCACCGCGTGCTGGCCGACCTCGTACGCGCCGGCGCGCCCCTCGGCTGGGACGACCCGCCTGCGCCGGACGAGGTGGCCGACCTCATCACCCGCGTACTGCAAGCCGCACGGCACGGGGACGCGGCACTGCGCGCCGCCTACCTCGGCCGCCGGCTGATCGGGCTGGGGTACTGGCTGCGCTACACCCAGGCGACCAACCGCCAGCACGCCGATCTGGTCAAGATCGCGGTGTCGGCCGAGGCGCACGGCCACGGCATCGGCAGGTCGCTGACCAGCACTTTGGTCGCCGATGCCCGCGGGGCGAAGATCGAGGTCCTCACCCTCGACGCCCGCGCCGACAACACCCGCGCACTCCGCCTCTACCGCTCCCTCGGCTTCCGCGAATACGGCCGCCTGCCCGCCTTCGTCGCCATGGGCGGCCGCCGCTACGACAAGGTCTTCTACATGCTCGACCTCCGCACGTACACGCTCGACCTCAGCACGGAAAACCCCGCCGCCCACCCTCCGCCTCCCCCCACGCCTTGACATCCCCTCCCCCAGGACTCAGGATCCCTCCGTGACGTCCAACCTGTCAGACAGCCAGACAGCCTCCACCGGTCCCGGCGCTTCCGGTGACCCCGGTGCCGGTGGTCCCGGCGCCTCCGCCACTCCTGCCGCCTCCGTCACTTCCGCTGCCTCCGTCACTTCCGCCGCGTCCGTCACGTCCGGGGGTGTGCCCCGCCGCGTCAGCGCGATGGAAGCGGTCCTGCACCATCTCCGCGGCGCCATCGAACGGGGCGAGTACGCGGTCGGCGACAAGCTGCCCTCGGAGGCGGAACTCTGCCGCCGCCTGGAGGTGAGCCGACCCGTACTCCGCGAGGCCCTGCGCGCCCTGCAGACCATGGGGCTCACCGTCTCGCGCACCGGCAAGGGCACCTTCGTCGTCTCCGACGGCGCGGTGGCCGACCCCACCTTCGGCGACTACGCGGCGAGCGACCTCCTGGAGGTCCGCCGCCACGTGGAGATCCCGGTCGCCGGGTACGCGGCGCAGCGCCGTACCCCGGAGGACCTCGACCACCTCACCCACCTGCTGGAGCGGATGGAACGGGAGACCGACACCACCGCCTGGGTGGCCATGGACACCCTCTTCCACCTGGCGGTCGCCCAGGCCGCCCGCAACCCGGTCTTCCGCCGCGTCATCGAGGAGATCCGCGACGCCCTGGCCCGCCAGTCCGCGTTCCTCAACGAGCTCGGCGGCCGCCGCGAACAGTCCAACCGCGAGCACCGCGCCATCGTCGAGGCCCTCATCGACAATTCCGCCCCCGACGCCGAACAAGCCATGGCCCACCACCTCACCCGCGTGGAAACCACCCTCACCCAAATCGTCGCCGCCGCCCCGGGCCCCTCCCCCGCCCCCGGCGCGACCCCCACCCCGAATCCCGAGCCCCAGCCGTGACCCAGCACCCCCTCCACCGGCCGTCCCCCGTCAGCGAGTCCTCAAAGGACCGCCAACCGCCCGCCAGCTCCTCACCCACCAGCCCCTCACCCGCCGGTTCCTCATCCACCGGCGAACCGTCACCCTCCGGCGACATGGCGCCGCCGGTGGGGGCCCTGAGGTCGATGAGGGCAATGAGCGCGACAAGGGACAGCGCGGTTCCCAACCCGCCCGAGGTATCGAACCCGCCGCAGGTGTCGAACCCGGCCGAGGTATCGAACCCGGCCGAGGTATCGAACCCGGCCGAGGTGTCGAACCCGCCTGAGGTGGCGAACCCGGCCGAGGTGTCACCCCCGCCCGAGATCCGTGAACCCGCCCACGCCCCCCTCGCCCACGTGGTGCGCGGCGACATCATCGAGGGCGTCCACCACGGCTCGGTCGTGGTGCTGGCCGCCGACGGGAGCGTGCAGTTCCAGGCCGGCGACATCGAGGCCGCTTTCTACCCGCGCTCGGCCCTCAAGCCGCTCCAGGCCGTCGGCCTGCTCCGCGCGGGCCTGCCGCCCCTGGACGACGAGGCACTGGCCCTCGCCGCGGCCAGCCACTCCGGCGACGAACGCCACCTGGCCACCGCCCGTCGCATGCTCGCCACCGCCGGCCTGACCGACGACGCCCTGCGCAACGTCCCCGACCTGCCGTACGGGCCCGCCGAACGCGACGAGTGGCTCCGTCGCGGCCTGGGCCCCACCCGCCTCACCCAGAACTGCTCGGGCAAGCACGCCGCAATGGTGCTGACGACCCTGGCCCGGGGCTGGCGACCGGACACCTACCTCGACCCGGACCACCCGCTACAGCGGGAGATCGCCGCGACGGTCGAGGACCTCACCGGCCAGCGCATCGCCCGCGTCACCGTCGACGGCTGCGGCGCCCCGCTCTTCGCGGTCTCCCTGCACGGCCTGACCCGGGCCGCCGCCCGGCTCGGGACGGCAGCCCCCGACACCTACGAGGGCCGGGTCGCGCACGCCATGCGTACCCACCCCGAGATGGTCTCCGGCGTCGACCGGGACACCGCCCGGCTGGTGCGCGCGGTCCCCGGGTTGCTCGCCAAGGACGGCTTCGAGGGCGTTCAAATCGCGGCCCTCCCGGACGGGCGGGCGGTCGGCGTGAAGATAGCCGACGGCGCCGACCGCGCCCGGATGCCCGTGACGGCGGCTGCCCTGGCGCGCTGCGGTGTCGATCCGGACGTCCTCGCCGACTTCGCCGCCACACCGGTCATCGGGGGCGGCGCACCGGTCGGAGCGCTGCGGGCGGCGGGTGCCCTGTCCATGCCCGCTTCGTCCATGCCCGCTTCGCCCATGCACGCTCCGGTTTCCGCTCCTGCTTCCACTTCCCCCGCCAGCCCCAACTCCCTGTCTCCTGCTGCCTCCTGACGCCTCCTCATACCCCGGCAACGATTACGGAGCGTGATTCGTTCCCGGATCGGTCACTCTCTGTGATGAAATCCTCCCCCGCTCCTGCCCGGTTTACGCCCACGGCGGCCTGGGTGCCTGGGTGTCTGGGTCCGTACATCCCCTGCTCCCCTGCTCCCCCGCTCCCCCTCTCCTGTTCCCCTTGCTCCACTCCCCCGAAGGACGTTTTTCGTGACTGCCGTGACTGCTGCTACTGATCACCGTTGGGAACACGATCTGTTGGGGGATCGGGAGATACCCGCTGAGGCCTACTGGGGTGTGCATACGTTGCGGGCCGTGGAGAACTTTCCGATCAGTGGGATGGCGATCTCTGCCTATCCGCATCTGATCAATGCGCTGGCTGCCGTCAAGGAGGCTGCGGCGCGGGCCAACCAGGATCTGGGGCTGCTCGATCGGGAGCGGGCGGAGGCGATTGTTGCTGCCTGCCGCGAGATCCGGGTGGAGGGGCGGCTGCATGAGCAGTTCGTGGTTGACGTGGTTCAGGGGGGTGCCGGTACCTCGACGAACATGAACGCCAATGAGGTGATCGCCAATCGGGCGTTGGAGATCCTCGGGCATGCGAAGGGCGACTATGTCCAGCTGCACCCGAACGAGCATGTCAATCTTGGGCAGTCGACGAACGATGTGTATCCGACCGCGGTCAAGGTCGCCACGATCATGGCGGTGCGGGAGCTGGTCGATGCGATGGGTGTGTTGCGGGCGAGCTTTGCCGCCAAGGCGGAGGAGTTCCGCGAGGTGCTGAAGATGGGGCGGACGCAGCTCCAGGATGCGGTGCCGATGACGCTGGGGCAGGAGTTCTCCGCGTACGCGGTGATGCTGGAGGAGGACCAGAGCCGGCTGGCGGAGGCCGTGCTGCTCATCCACGAGATCAACCTCGGTGCGACGGCCATCGGTACCGGCCTCAATGCGCCCCGGGGGTACGCCGAGGCGGCCCGTGGGCATCTTTCCGCCATCACCGGGCTGCCACTGGTGACCGCGGCCAATCTCGTCGAGGCGACGCAGGACTGCGGGGCGTTCGTCCACCTCTCCGGTGTGCTGAAGCGGATCGCCGTCAAGCTCTCCAAGAGCTGCAACGACCTGCGGCTGCTGTCGTCCGGGCCGCGGGCGGGCCTGGCGGAGATCAACCTCCCGCCGGTACAGGCCGGTTCGAGCATCATGCCGGGCAAGGTCAACCCGGTGATCCCGGAGGTCGTCAACCAGGTCGCCTTCGAGGTGATCGGGAACGACGTCACCATCACGATGGCCGCCGAGGCCGGGCAGCTCCAGCTCAACGCCTTCGAGCCGATCATCCTGCACTCGCTCTCCGAAAGCATCACCCACCTCGGGGCCGCCTGCCGGACGCTGGCCGAGCGGTGCGTGGACGGGATCACCGCGAACACCGAAACGCTCCGGGCGAGCGTGGAGAATTCGATCGGGCTGGTCACCGCGCTCAACCCGCACATCGGGTACACGGCGGCGACCGCGATCGCCCAGGAAGCCCTCGCCACCGGGCGTGGGGTTGCCGAACTCGTGCTGGAGCAGGGCCTGTTGCCGGCCGAGCGGCTTGCCGCTCTGCTGCGGCCGGAGGAAGTGGCGGGCACGGGAAGATGACTGTGAGGCGCAGCACACGTCGACGGTGACGATGACGGCGACGGGGATGGCGACGGGGACGGGGACGGGGACCAGTACGGCTCAGCCCGGCCCGGCTCAGCCCGGACCGGCTCAGCCCGGACCGGCTCGGCCTGGCCCGGCCCGGCTCGGCCCGTCGTCGTCGGCGGCGCCCGTACAGTCGCTCCCGGCCGCGGCCACATCACCGGCCGGCCCGCCCGGCGCCCGGAACCCCGCAACCGAAATGGCCCCACACCCGGAATAACCCCGTCCCGGAACCGCGCTCCCCCGGTAAGTGGATCAGAATCGTGTACAGGGGTCCTGCGGGGCTCCGTACACGAGATGCTTCGGAGAGTCGGAGAGAGGGATCGCATGCGTATCGCGCTGTGCCAGATGACGGCGTCTACCGAGCCGAAGGAGAACCTCGCGGCGGTGCAGGACCACGTGCGGCGGGCGGCGCGGGAGGGGGCGCGGCTGGCGGTGTTGCCCGAGGCGTCCATGGTGCGGTTCGGGGTGCCGTTGGGGCCGGTGGCGGAGCCGCTGGACGGGCCGTGGGCCGAGGGCGTGCGTGCGGTGGCCCGGGAGACGGGGGTGACGGTGGTGGTGGGCATGTTCACCCCGGCGCCTGAGGGGCGGGTCGCCAATACGTTGCTGGCGACCGGGCCCGGGGTCGAGGAGTCGTACGACAAGATCCATCTGTATGACGCGTTCGGGTTCCGGGAGTCCGACACGGTGGCCGCGGGCAGCCGGGTGGTGACCATCGACATGGAGGGCGTCCGGGTGGGCCTGGCGACCTGCTACGACCTGCGGTTCCCGGAGCTGTTCCGGGCGCATGCGGATGCCGGGGCGACGGTGTCGGTGCTGCCCGCTTCCTGGGGTGCGGGTCCCGGCAAGCGTGCGCAGTGGGATCTGCTGGTACGGGCCCGCGCGCTGGATGCGACGGTGTGGCTGGCGGCCGTCGGCCAGGCCGCGCCGGACCCGCAGGCCGACCCGGAGGTGCCGACGAAGGCGCCGACCGGTGTCGGGCGCAGTGCGCTGGTCGGTCCGGACGGTACGGTACGGGCCCAACTGGGCGGTGCACCCGAGCTGTTGGTGGCGCAGCTGGATACGGAGGAGACGGCGCGGGTGCGGCGGGCGGTCGCGGTGCTGGACAACCGCCGGCTGTAGCGCGGATCGGAAGCAGGTACGTAGCAGGTCCGTAGCCGTCGGCAGGTGTGGCAGCCGCCTCCCACCCACGCGCCGGGGGGCGACTGTCACGCCAAAGGCCCACGGCCCCCACCCCCTCACCCGCCCCCTCGCACCCGCCCCTCCGTCACCCGAAAGCACTCAGGAGCCCATCTCCTCACCCCACACCAGCAGTTGACGGCCCGTCATGCAGACCCAGTCGGAGGTGTTCGACGTGATAGAGGGCTTGGTCGAGGAGTTCGGCGACGTGGTGGTCGTAGAGGGCGTAGACGATGGAGCGGCCGTTGCGTTCGCCGGTGACGAGGCCGAGGTTGCGGAGCAGGCGGAGTTGGTGGGAGCAGGCGGACTGTTCCATGCCGACGGCGGTGGCGAGGTCGCCGACGGCGCAGGGGCCTTCCTGGAGGCGGGCGAGGATGCGTAGCCGGGAGGGGGTGGAGAGGGCCTGGAGGGTGGCGGCGACGTCGGCGGCGCCTACGGCGTCGAGTCGTTCGCGGGTGGTTGTGGTGCTTTTGTCGTCCATTCCGTGACCCATGGGGTCATCCTAGCGATGAGATATGAAGACCTCTTCATTCGTTCGTGGGCTTGTCAAGGGATTCAGCCGGCCGTCCGGGGTTTCAGCCCCCGTCCTCGCGCACCATGTCCGCGCACTTCTCGCCGATCATCATGGTGGTGATGCAGGGGTTGACGGTGACGAGTTCGGGCATGACCGAGCCGTCCGCGACCCTGAGGCCCGTGACGCCCTTGACCCGCAGTCGGGCGTCGAGGGGTGCCATGGCGTCGTCGGCGGCGCCCATCTTCACCGTGCAGGAGGGGTGGTAGACGGTGTTGTGGGTGGTGCGGATGTAGTCGAGGAGTTCGTCGTCGGTGCGGAGGTCGGGGCCGGGGGCGAGTTCGGCGCCGGTCCAGTCGGCGAGTGCGGGACGGGCGGCGATCTCCCGGGCCAGCCGCAGGCCGTGTGTCATGACCCGGATGTCGTGCTCGTGGGTGAAGTAGCGCGGGTCGACCCGGGGCTTGTCGCGGAAGTCGCGGGTGCGGAGCCGGACGGTGCCGCGGGAGCGGGCGCGGGTGACGTTCGGGGTGAGGCAGAAGGCGTTCTCGGAGGTCGGGTAGCCGTGCCGGGCGGTGTTCAGGTCGAAGGGCACCGAGCCGTAGTGGAACATCAGGTCCGGGCGGTCCAGGCCGGGTTCGGTGTCGGCGAAGATGCCGATCTCCCACCACTGGTTGGAGGCGGTGACCATGGGCTGCTTGGCCTGCCACATGATGACGCCCTCGGGGTGGTCCTGGAGGTTCTCGCCGACGCCGGGTGAGTGGACGCGGACGTCGATGCCGAGGTCGCGGAGGTGGTCGGCGGGGCCGATGCCGGAGAGCATCAGCAGTTTGGGGGTGTCGATGGAGCCGCAGGAGACGATGGTTTCGCGGCGGGCGCGGACCGTGCGGGTGTGGATCAGGTCGGGGTCGAGGTAGGCGACGCCGGTGCAGCGCCGGTCGTCGTCGATGAGGAGGTGTTTGGCGCGGATGCCGGTGCGTACGGCGAGGTTGGGGCGGTTGCCCATGACGGGGTGCAGGTAGGCGACCGAGGAGGACTGGCGGATGTTGTTCTCGTCGGAGTTGATCTGGAACCAGTGGGCGCCGCGGAGGACGGTCCGGCCGGTGTTGAAGGGGGTGGTGGGGATGCCGCTCTGGGCGCAGGCTTCGAGGAGGGCGGTGCCGCAGGGGTCGGTGGGTTTGATGGTGCGCAGGGTGACGGGGCCGGTGCGGCCGTGGTGGTCGCCGGGTGCGTCGTTGTTCTCCAGGCGCCGGTAGAGCGGAAAGGTGTCGCGGGCGCCCCAGCCGGTGCATCCGTTCGCCTCCCAGCCGTCGAGGTCCTCGGCGGGTGCCCAGAAGGCGATGCAGGAGTTGTGCGAGGAGCAGCCGCCGAGGACCTTGGCGCGGGCGTGCCGCATGTAGCTGTTGCCGTTCTCCTGGGGTTCGACCGGGTAGTCCCAGTCGTAGCCGGATTCCAGCAGTGCCATCCAGCGTTCCAGGCGCAGGATGTTGTCGTCGCCGACGTCGCTGGGTCCGGCCTCCAGGACGCAGACGGTGACGGTGGGGTCCTCGCTGAGGCGGGCGGCGACGACGTTTCCCGCGGTGCCGCCGCCGACGACGACGTAGTCGAACTCCTCGTGTTCCATGGGGTGTTGTCCTCCCGGGGCAGGGCGGTCAGTCGGTGGCGGTGACGGTGAGGTGGGGGTCGGTGGTGCCGGTGGTGCCGGTCGCGGTGGGGTCGGTGGTGGCGGCGTGTTCGGCGAGGACGCCGGTGCGGTGGCGTTGGACGCACCAGTAGTAGGCGAAGCCGCCGGCAGCTACGGCGCCGACGAACAGCACGGCTCCGTAGCGCAGGTACCAGTGGTGCGGCGGGGTGGCGTTGTAGACGGCGTCGCGGGGCCAGGCGAGGTTGACGATCATGCCGGCGCCCCAGAGGACGGCGAGGACGTTGACCGGCAGGCCCCAGCGGCCGAGGGTGAACCGTCCGCCGCCGGCCGGCGTCCAGCGGCCGCGGAGCCTGGCGATCAGCATCGGGCCGGTGACCAGCAGATAGGCCAGGTAGATCATGATGATGCCGATGCTGGTGACGACGGAGAAGATCTGCGGCTGGCGGATGTTGAGGAGCAGTACGCCGAGGGAGAGCACCCCGACGATGACCGCGGGCAGGACCGGTGTCCGGAAGCGCGGGCTGACCTTGGCCATGAGGGAGGCGGCGGGGAGGTTGTTGTCGCGGGCCATGGCGAACGCCAGGCGGATGGCGGCGGTGTGCACGGCGAGCGCGCAGACGGTGACCGCGATGAGGACGCACCACAGCATGGCCTTGCCGCCGGTGTCGCCCAGGACGTCGAGGACGACGTACTGGAGCCCGTCGGTGGTCAGTCCCTTACCGTTCAGGCTGCTCACGCTCATCATGGCGAGCAGCAGGATGAGTCCGCCGAGCACGAACGAGGCGATCAGGGCGCGGAGGATGGCGCGGGGTGCGTTGCGGGACGGGTCGAGTGATTCCTCGCCGAGTGAGGCGGCGGTGTCGAAGCCGTACATGACGTAGGCGGAGGCCAGCGAGGCGGTGAGGAAGGCGCCGAGGTAGCCGAGGGGCTGGCCGGCGCCGGCGTGGTGGGTCTGGAGGACGACGTCCGGGCCGCGGACGACGTGGACGGCGAACAGCACGATCAGCACGACGGTGGCGATGAGTTCGATGAAGACGCCGGCGGTGTTGATGCGGGCCATGAGTTTGACGCCGAAGGCGTTGACGAGGGTGGTGAAGAGGATCAGTACGGCGGCGAGGAGGACGCCGTTGGTGGCGGTGTCGTAGGTGCCGGTGCCGTCGCCGATGAACTGGAAGGCGGTGGAGATCTTCGGCAGGGTGAGCTGGTAGGCGAGTGCCACGGCGGAGAGCGAGACGATGGAGGCGACCAGCATCATCCAGCCGGCCAGCCAGCCGATGTGCGGGTTGCCGAGTTTCTTCGCCCAGTTGTAGACGGAGCCGGCGACGGGGTGGCGGGCGGCGAGTTCGGCGAAGGACAGGGCGATCATCAGCTGGCCGGCGAAGACGAGGGGCCAGGACCACCAGTAGGCGGGTCCGCCGATGCCGTAGCCGAAGTAGAAGAGCTGGAAGGTGCCGGTGAGGATGGAGATGTAGCTGATGCCGGCGGCGAAGGTGTGGAAGTTGCCGAGGGTGCGTTGGAGTTCGGGGCGGTAGCCGAATTCGGTGAGTCCGGTGTCGTCCGGTTCGGTGCCGGTGGCCTGGGGGGCGTTTGGCGGTTGTGCGGTGGTTCTTGCCGATGGTGCGTCGGGTGAGCTCAAGGGCCTTCCTCCTCAGTCGAACCAGTGCACCGGCGCGGGTGCCGTGTTGCGCCAGATGTGTTTGGTTTCCCGGTACTCCGCCAGGCCGCCGGGGCCGAGTTCGCGGCCGGTGCCGGACTGTTTGAAGCCGCCCCATTCCGCCTGCGGGAGGTAGGGGTGGTAGTCGTTGATCCATACGGTGCCGAGGCGCAGTGCGGCGGCGACGCGGTCGGCGCGGGCCTGGTCGGTGGTCCAGACGGCGCCGGCGAGTCCGTAGACGGTGTCGTTGGCGAGTCGTACGGCTTCGTCCTCGTCGGTGAAGCGTTCGACGGTCAGCACGGGGCCGAAGGACTCCTCGCGGACCACGGTCATGGTGGACCGGCAGTCGTCCAGGACGGTGGGCAGGTAGTAGTGGCCGTCGGTGAGGTGGGGGTCGTCGGGGCGGGTGCCGCCGCAGCGGAGCACCGCGCCTTCGGCGATTCCGGTGGCGACGTAGGCCTCGACCTTGGCGCGGTGGGCGGCGGAGATCAGCGGTCCGGTGCGGGCGTGGGCGTCGAAGGGGCCGCCGGGCCGGATCAGCCGGGCCCGGCGCACGATCTCGTCGACGAAGCGGTCGTGCAGGGTGTCTTCGACGAGCAGCCGGGCGCCGGCCGAGCAGACCTGTCCGGAGTGCAGGAAGACGGCCGTCAGGGCGTGGTCGACGGCGGTGTCGAAGTCGGCGTCGGCGAAGACGATGTTGGGGTTCTTGCCGCCGAGTTCGAGGGCGACGCGTTTGACGGTGCCGGCCGCGGCGGCCATGATCCGCCGGCCGGTGAGCAGTCCGCCGGTGAAGGAGACCATGTCGACGTCGGGGTGGTCGGTGAGCGGGGCGCCGGCCTCGGGGCCGGTGCCCAGGACGAGGTTGGCGACGCCGTCGGGGAGCTGGGCCTCCTGGAGCAGCCGCATCAGGTGGAGGGCGGTGTGGGGGGTGAGTTCGCTGGGTTTCAGCACGAAGGTGTTGCCGGCGGCCAGGGCCGGTGCGACCTTCCAACTGGTCTGCAGCAGGGGGTAGTTCCAGGGGGTGATCAGGGCGCAGATGCCGATGGGTTCGTGGACGATGCGGCTGTCGATGGCGGGGGTGCCGGGGTCGGGCAGCCGGCCGTCGTCGGTGCCGGCCAGCCGGCCGTAGTAGCGGAAGCAGGCGGCGACGTCGTCGATGTCGGTTTCGCTCTCGGCCAGGCGTTTTCCGGTGTCGAGGGATTCGGCGCGGGCGAGCGCGGCCCGGTCGCGTGCGAGGAGGCCGGCGACGCGGAGCAGCAGGTCGCCGCGGGTGGCGGCCGGGGTGGTGGGCCAGGGGCCGTGGTCGAAGGCGTGGCGGGCGGCGGCGATCGCGTCGGCGGTGTCCTTGCCGCCGCCCTCGTCGACGACGGCGACGAGGCTGCCGTCGGCGGGGCAGCGGATCTCGCGGGTCCGCTCGTCCCGGGGGGTGGTCCAGCGGCCGCCGATGAACAGGTCAGGCACCGTCGGCTCCCAACTGTTCGAGGAGCCAGCTGTGGAAGATGCCGATGTGGTGTTCGGTGGGGACGAGGACGCCGCCGGAGCGGTAGGCGCGGGACGACATGGCGGGCTGGGTGCGTTCGCAGGCGGCGAAGTCCTGGGCGTTGACGCGGTGGAAGAGTTCGACGGACCGGGACACGTCGGCGCCGGAGGCGATGACGTCGGGTGCGTAGAGCCAGTCGCATTCGACGACCGTGCGGTCCTCGGCCAGCGGGAACATGCGGTGCACGATGACGTGGTCGGGCACGAGGTTCACGAAGACCGTGGGTTTGACGGTGAGGGCGTAGTAGCGGCGGTCCTGGTCGTCGGAGACGTCGGGGAGTTTGCCGAAGCCCTCGCTGCCGTCGACGGTGAAGCCCTTGACGCCGTCGCCGAACTCCGCGCCGTGGCCGACGTAGTACTGGGCGGCGTAGCCGTCGGCGAACTCCGGGAGGACTTCGGTGAGTTCGGGGTGGATGGTGGCGCAGTGGTAGCACTCCATGAAGTTCTCGACGATGAGTTTCCAGTTGGCCCGTACGTCGTAGGTGAGGCGTTTGCCGAGGGCGAGGCGTTCGGTGCCGTAGTGGTCGATGGCGGCGGTGTCGCCGAGTCGTTCGACGGCCGCGCCGATCACGGTGTCCTCGAAGGAGGGGGGTTCGTCGGCCAGGCACACCCAGGCGTAGCCGAGCCATTCGCGCAGGGCGACCGTGACGAGGCCGTAGGTGGTGCGGTCGACGTCGGGCATCTTGGTGAGGTTGGGGGCGGCGATCAGCTTGCCGTCGAGGTCGTAGGTCCAGGCGTGGTAGGGGCATTGGAGGGTGCGGCGGACCTGGCCTTCGGTTTCGGTGCACAGGCGGGCGCCGCGGTGCCGGCAGACGTTGAGGAAGGCGCGCAGTTCGCCGGTGCGGGAGCGGGTGATCAGGACGTTCTCGCGGCCGACCTGGACGGTGCGGAAGGCTCCGGGCCGGTCGAGGTCGGCGGAGCGGACGGCGCAGAACCACATGCGTTCGAAGATCCGCTCCTGTTCGGTGCGGAAGAGCGCGGGGTCGGTGTAGTAGTGGCCGGGGAGCGTGGCGATGAGGCTCGGTGGCAGGGGGAGCGTCGTCACGGGCGGACTCCTCAGACGGCGGGCGCGGCGGGATGGCGGCGCGGGTCGAACGGCTCGGTGGGGTTCGTGGTGGTGCGGTCGAGGATGCGGGCGTGGTGCGCGGGAGGCGCTGCGGGCAGCGGGGTCTCCTAGCGGCGGATGCGGGTCATCTTCGGGTCGAACAGCGGCTCTTCGGCGACGGTGGCGGGGAGTTTCTCGCCGAAGTACTCGATGTGTACGCCGGTGCCGGTGGTGAGGTGGGCCGGGAGCCAGGCGTAGGCGACGCAGCGGCCGAGGGTGTGGCCGTAGGCGGCGCTGGTGACGTAGCCGGCGGGTGTGCCGTCGACGTGGACGGGTTCCTTGCCGAGGACGACGGCGGCCGGGTCGTCGAGGAGCAGGGCCGTCAATTTCCTTTGTGGGGGCGGGAGTTGTTCGAGAGCGGTGCGGCCGAGGAAGTCGCCGCGGTCCATCCGGACGGCGAAGCCGAGGCCGGCTTCGTACGGGGTGTGCTCCTCGGTCATGTCGTGGCCCCAGGAGCGGTAGCCCTTCTCCAGGCGCAGGCTGTTGAACGCCGCCCGGCCGGCCGCGATGACGCCGTGCTGCGCTCCGGCTTCCCAGAGGGTGTCCCAGAGGCGGAGGCCGAGGTCGGCGGTGGTGTAGAGCTCCCAGCCGAGTTCGCCGACGTAGCTGAGGCGCAGGGCCGTGACGGGGACGTGGCCGAGGTAGGTCTGCTTGGCGCGGAAGTAGCCGAACGCCTCGTGGGAGAAGTCGTCGCGGGTCAGCGGCTGGACCAGGTCGCGGGCGAGCGGGCCCCATACGCCGATGCAGCAGGTGCCGGAGGTGATGTCACGCAGGTGTACGTCGGTGGGTGCGTGGCGCTGCAACCAGGCGAGGTCGGCGGGTGAGTTGGCGCCGATCTGGAAGCGGTCGGGGGCGAGCCGGGCCACGGTGAGGTCCGAGCGGATGCCGCCCTTCTCGTCGAGGAGCAGGGTGTAGGTCACCGCGCCCGGTTTCTTCGCGAGGTTGTTGGTGGTCATGCGCTGGAGGAAGGCGAGCGCGCCGGGCCCGGTGACCTCCAGGCGGCGCAGGGGGGTCATGTCGTACAGGGCGACCCGCTCGCGGGTGGCCCTGGCCTCGGCGGCGGCGATGGGTGACCAGTGGCGGGCCGACCAGGGGTCGCGTTCCGGGGTGTCGGTGACGAGGTGGGCGTTGGCCTCGAACCAGTGCGGGCGTTCCCAGCCGCCGCCTTCCAGGAAGTGTGCGCCGAGTTCCTGCTGGCGGGTGTGGAAGGGGCTGACGCGCAGCGGGCGTGGCTGTTCCAGGGGCTGGAGGGGGTGGATGACGTCGTAGACCTCGATGAACTGCCGGGAGCCGCGGTCGTGGACGTAGGCGGGGGAACGCTGGGCGTCCTCGAAGCGGTGCAGGTCGCATTCGTGCAGGTCGGTCTTGGCGTGGCCGTCGACCATCCATTCGGCGACCGCTTTGGCGACGCCGGCGGAGTGGGTGACCCATACCGCTTCGGCGAGCCAGAAGCCGCCGAGTGTGCCGGATTCGCCCAGGAGCGGCATGCCGTCGGGGGTGAAGGAGAAGACGCCGTTGAAGCCCTCCTCGATGTCGGTGTTGCGCAGGGCGGGCATCAGCCGGCGGCTGTCCTCCCAGCTCGGGGCCCAGTCCTCGGTGGTGAACGGGAACGAGGACGGCATGGCCATGTTGCGGGCGCGGGCCTCGTCGTAGGGGAGGACGGTGAAGGCGTCGACGGGCAGTGGTCGGTGGGCGTAGCTGCCGATGCCGAGGCGGTCGGTGTGCTCGCGGAAGTACAGGTCGCGGTCCTGGAAGCGGAGGATGGGCTTCGAGGCTTCGGTGCGGGGGTCGTTGGCGCCGGCGAGTTCCGGCAGCGGCTTGGTCCTCGCGTACTGGTGGGCGAGTGGGAGCAGGGGGACGTCGACGCCGGCCATGCGGCCGATGACCGGGCCCCAGAAGCCGGCGGCGGAGACGACGTGGGTGGCGGGGAAGGTGCCGCGGTCCGTGACCACGCCGGTGACGCGGCCGTCGGCCTGCTCGATGCCGGTGACGGTGTGGCGGTCGAGGAAGCGGGCGCCGTGCTGCTGTGCGCGTTCCATCTGGGCGCGGGCGGCGAGGACGGCGCGGGCCAGGCCGTCGTCGGGGGTGTGGAAGCCGCCGAGGATCATGGCTTCGTCGAGGAGGGGCCAGAGTTCCTTGCAGCGGCGGGGGGAGACCAGTTCGCCGCGGATGCCCCAGGAGGCGGCCCAGCCGGCCTTGCGGTGCAGGTCGGCCCAGCGTTCGGGGGTGGTGGCGAGTTCCAGGCCGCCGACCGGGTGGAAGCAGGACAGGCCGTCCATCTGGAGGGCGGAGAACTTCTCGACCGTGTAGCGGGCGAAGGCGGTCAGGGTCTTGGAGGGGCCGGTTTGGAAGACCAGGCCGGGGGCGTGGGAGGTGGAGCCGCCGGGGGCGGGCAGCGGGCCCTGGTCGAGGACGGTGACGTCGGTCCAGCCGCGGGCGGTGAGTTCGTCGGCGAGGGAGCAGCCGACGATGCCGGCGCCGATGATGACGACGCGGGCGTCGGTGGTGGGGTGGGCCGGGGTCACAGGACCACCACCGATCGCAGGACCTCGCCGCGGTGCATCTTCTCGAAGGCGGACTCGACCTCGTCGAGGGTGATCCGCTCGGTGACGAAGCCGTCGAGGTCGAGGCGTCCGCCGAGGTGGCGGTCGATGAGGACGGGGAAGTCGCGGCTGGGCAGGCAGTCGCCGTACCAGGAGGACTTCAGGGCGCCGCCGCGGCCGAAGAGGTCGATGAGCGGCAGTTCGATGGTCATGTCCGGTGTGGGGACGCCGACTTGGACCAGGGTGCCGGCCAGGTCGCGCATGTAGAAGGCCTGCCGGTAGGTCTCGGGGCGGCCGACGGCGTCGATCACGACGTCCGCGCCGTGACCGCCGGTGAGTTCCCGTACGGCCTCGACGGGGTCGGTGCGGCGGGAGTTGACGGTGTGGGTGGCGCCGAAGCGGGTGGCGCCGTCGAGTTTGCGTTCGTCGATGTCGACGGCGATGACCCGGCGGGCTCCGGCGATGGAGGCGCCGGCGATCGCGGCGTTGCCGACGCCGCCGCAGCCGATGACGGCGACGGTGTCGCCGCTGCCCACCTGCCCGGTGTGGACGGCGGCGCCGTAGCCGGCCATCACGCCGCAGCCGATGAGTCCGGCGGCTTCGGGCCGGGCGGCGGGGTCGACCTTGACCGCCTGTCCGGCGGCGACCAGGGTCTTCTCGGCGAAGGCGCCGATGCCGAGGGCGGGGGTGAGCGGGGTCCCGTCCGTGAGGGTCATGGGCTGGGTGGCGTTGCGGGAGTCGAAGCAGTACCAGGGGCGGCCGCGGCGGCAGGACCGGCAGGTGCCGCAGGGGGCGCGCCAGGCGAGTACGACGAAGTCGCCCGGGGCAAGATCGGTGACGCCGGGACCGACGGCTTCGACGATTCCGGCGGCCTCGTGGCCCAGGAGGAAGGGGAATTCGTCGTTGATCGCGCCGTCCCGGTAGTGCAGGTCGGTGTGGCAGACTCCGCAGGCCTGTACGGCGACGAGTGCCTCGCCGGGGCCGGGATCCGGCACCAGGATCGTCCGGAGCTCGACGGGTGCGCCTTGTTTCGCCGCGACGACGGCATGGACTTCGTGTGGCATGCCCTACCCCTCAGTGTTGCGCAGTGCACGACTGGTTGCGCGATGAGAGACATAGTGGGAACGCCGTCTCGGCACCGTCAAGGGGTGCGGGCCAGCTGTTCGTAAAAGGCTCCTCAGGCGTCCGGAAACGGCGGCGGGGCCGGAGCTGTGCGCTCCGCCCCCGCCGCCGTCCTTGCCCGTCAGCGGCTCAACAGGCGTATCCCATACGGCGGGAGAGCTCCTCGGCCGCGGAGACGGTGCCCTTGACGACCTCGGGCAGCCGCTCGTCGTCCAGCCGGTAGGCGGGCACGGACACGCTGATCGCCCCGATCACCGAGCCGTCGTGCGCGCGCACCGGTGCCGCGACCGCGCGCAGTCCCAGCTCCAGTTCCTCGACCGCCGTCGCGAAACCACGCTCGACGACCTCCTTGAGCTCGCGGCGCAGTTCCTCGGCCGAGGTGACCGTGCGCTCGGTGAGCCGGGGCAGTTTCCGGCCCAGGACGGCGTCCTGGACCGGTGCCGGCTGGTAGGCCAGCAGGGCCTTGCCGCTGGAGGTGGCGTGCAGCGGGGTGCGCCGGCCGAGCCAGTTCTGCGCGGTGACCGAGGCCGGGCCGCGCGCCTGCATGATGTTCACCGCGGCGTCGCTCTCCAGCACCGCGATGTTGACGGTCTCCCCGAGCTCGTCGGCCAGTTGCCGGCAGACCGCCGCGCCCTCCTGGGAAATGTCCAGCCGGACGGCGGCCGCGCCGGCCAGCCGCAGCACCCCGGCCGCGAGGAAGTACTTGCCGCGCTCCTGCTCCTGCCCGACCAGGCCGCGGCTCTCCAGCACGCCGAGCAGCCGGAACGCGGTCGATTTGTGGACGCCCAGTTCGTCGGCGACCTCGGTCACCCCGGCCTCGCCGTGCCGGGCGAGGATCTCCAGAACGGTCACCGCGCGGTCCACCGACTGCACGGCGCTGGCGGGTCCCCTCGACGGCTTGCCGTCCGTCTGCCCCTCCACGATGTCCGTCATGTGTTGGTTCTCACCACCTGGCCACCCGCTCGCGGGTCCGAAATTGAACGGTCGGCAATTCCGGGGAGCGCTTGACGCGCCCGTCCCCGGTCTGGATTCTGTTGCGCATAGCGCTCCATCGTGCGCAACACGAAACTCGATGATACCGAAGAGTAACAGGGGGGTCCTGTGATTCCTGTCTGCCACCTTGCCGACCTGCCCGCAGGCGAGTCCGTACGCATCGACACCGCACCTCCGATAGCCGTCTTCAACGCCGACGGGCAGCTGTACGCCATCGACGACACCTGCACCCACCAGGACGCCTCGCTCGCCGACGGCTGGCTGGAGGGGTGTCTGGTCGAATGCCCGCTGCACGCCGCTTCATTCGATCTCCGCACCGGTGCGCCCACCTGCCTGCCCGCCCGCCGGGCCGTACGGACCCATCCGGTGACCGTCGAGGACGGCATGATCTACGTGCACCACGTCGCCGAGGAGGGCACCGCCGCATGAAGTCGGTCGCTGTCATCGGGGCCTCGCTGGCGGGTCTGTACACCGCCCGGGCCCTGCGCGCCGAGGGGTTCGACGGCCGGCTGGTCATCGTCGGGGACGAGCACCACCGCCCCTACGACCGGCCGCCGCTGTCCAAGGACTTCCTCACCGGCACCACCGGCCAGGACCAGCTCGCCCTGACCGACGCCGAGGAGAACGCCGAACTCGACGCCGAGTGGCTGCTCGGCACCCGGGCCACCGGCCTGGACACCGCCGCCGGCCAGGTGCTCCTGGACCACGGCCGGCCGCTGACCACCGACGGCGTGGTCCTGGCCACCGGCGCCGGCCCGCGCCGCCTCCCCGGCCCGGCGCCCGCCGGAACCCACACCCTGCGCACCCTCGACGACGCCCGCGCGCTGCGCGCCGACCTGACCCGGGGCCCGGTCCGCGTCGTCGTCATCGGCGCCGGATTCATCGGGGCCGAGGTCGCCTCCTCCTGCGCCGCCCTCGGCCATGACGTCACCGTGGTCGAGGCCGCCCCGCTCCCGCTCCTGCCGCAACTCGGCGCGGAGATGGCCCGGCTCTGCACCGCACTGCACGCGGACCACGGCGTCACCCTGCTGACCGGCACGGGCGTGGCCGGTCTGCACGGCGCCGGCACCGACCCCCGCGTCACCTCGGTCGAGCTGTCCGACGGCCGCCGGCTGCCCGCCGACGTGGTGGTGGTCGGCATCGGCGTCCGACCGCACACCGACTGGCTCGCCTCGTCCACACTGCCCCTCGACGACGGTGTGGTCTGCGACGCCGGCTGCGTGACCGCGCTGCCCAACGTCGTCGCGGTCGGCGACGTCGCCAGGGTGGCCGGCGTCCGGGCCGAGCACTGGACCAGCGCGACCGAACAGGCCGCGGTCGCCGCCCGCAACCTCCTCGCCGGCCGCACGGTCACCACCCACCGGGCCCTCCCCTACTTCTGGTCCGACCAGTACGGCGTCCGCCTCCAGTTCGCCGGCCGCCGCGGTCCCCAGGACACCCCGCGGATCCTCGAAGGCTCCCCCGACGACCGCAGCTTCCTCGCCTGCTACGAACGCGACGGCCGCACCACCGCGGTGCTCGCCCTCAACCGCCCGCGCCCCTTCATGCGGCACCGCCGCGAACTCGCCCGCGCCGCCCAGCCGCTGTGACACCGGCGCGAACTCCCTGGTCGCGCTGGTGCGCCTGTGGCGCACGAGGTTAGGTTTCCCCTACCAACCGTGACGTATGGAGGAGCAGGCCTGTGATCGCGCACGACGAGGTGTTCATCCAAGGACGCTGGCGACCTGCCGTCGGGACGGATTCCATCGAGGTCGTCAACCCCGCCGACGAGCAGGTCATCGCAG
This sequence comes from Streptomyces sp. NPDC048197, assembly GCF_043202395.1. Classification (NCBI taxonomy): domain Bacteria; kingdom Bacillati; phylum Actinomycetota; class Actinomycetes; order Kitasatosporales; family Streptomycetaceae; genus Streptomyces; species Streptomyces sp. NPDC048197. The sequence continues at coordinate 154,094 of NZ_JBIDAJ010000011.1, read as the reverse complement.
CCGTTCCGGCCGGTTCCGCGGCCGACGTCGACGCCGCGGTCGACGCCGCCCGTTCGGCCCTTCCCGGGTGGGCGGCCACCGCACCCGCCCGCCGTGCCGCCTTACTGACCGCGCTGTCCGACGAACTCGCCGCCCGGCAGGACGAGATGGCCGCGCTCATCACCGCTGAAGTGGGTACCACCATCGGCTTCTCGCGGAGGGTGCAGGCCGGTCTTCCCGTCACCGTGACGCGCCTGCACGCCGAGCTGGTGGCCGACTTCGCCTTCGAGGAGCAGGTGGGCAACTCCCTTGTCCTGCTGGAGCCCGTCGGGGTCGTCGGCGCCATCACCCCGTGGAACTACCCGCTGCACCAGATCGTCTGCAAGGTCGTGCCCGCCCTCGCCGCCGGCTGCACGGTCGTGCTGAAACCCGCGGAACTCACCCCGCTGTCGGCCCAGATGTTCACCGAGTGCGTCGCGGCCGCGGGCTTCCCCGAGGGGGTTTTCAACCTCGTCACGGGCACGGGGACCCAAGCCGGCGAGGCACTGGTGCGCCACCCCGGGGTCGACATGATCTCGTTCACCGGTTCCACGGCTGTCGGCAAGCACATCGGGTCCGTCGCCGGCGCCGCGGTGAAACCCGTCGCTCTTGAGCTCGGCGGGAAGTCCGCCAACGTCATCCTCCCCGGGGCCGACCTCGCCCGGGCCGTCCGCGCCAACGTCGCCGACGTCATGCGCAACGCCGGGCAGTCCTGCAACGCCCTGACGCGCACGCTGGTGTGCGCCGATGACTACGAAGAGGCGGTGCGCATCGCCGTCAAGGAACTCGCCGCCTACCGACCCGGTGATCCGGCCGATCCCGATTGCCGCCTGGGCCCGGTGGTGAGCGGCGCCCAGCGGGAAAGGGTGCGCGACCATATCCGCAGGGGCCTGGCGGAAGGCGCCCGCCTTGTCGCGGGTGGCCCCGATGCCCCCGAAGACCTCGACCAGGGTTTCTACGTCCGTCCCACCGTCTTCGCCGACGTCACTGCCGACATGAGCCTCGCGCGGGAGGAGATCTTCGGCCCCGTGCTCTCGTTCATGAAGTACGAGGACGAGGAGGAGGCACTGCGCCTCGCCAACGACTCCGACTTCGGCCTCGCGGGGTCCGTCTGGGCGGCCGATCAGCAGCAGGCGATCGCCTTCGCGCGCGCGATGCAGTGTGGCCAGGTGACCGTCAACGGCGGCGCGTACAACCCCCTCGCCCCCTTCGGCGGATACCGGCAGTCAGGCGTCGGGCGAGAACTCGGCACGCACGGCCTGAGGGAATTCCTGCAGACGAAGTCGCTCCAGCTCTAGCACCGTTGACCGGGCGAACGCCTGCCTCGTACGGCGCACGGAGCGCCGTGGGCGACTGCGAGGCAGGCGGTTCGGAGGAATCACCTCGGGCCGGGCGGACCGGCCCCCGGGAGGTTCCCGCGGTCAGGCGTCCTTGAGTTGGCGGGTGGCGGCGTCGACGGTCTGGGTCAGGAGGGTGGCGATGGTCATGGGGCCGACGCCGCCGGGGACCGGGGTGATCAGGGAGGCGCGGGTGGCGGCCGAGTCGAAGTCGACGTCGCCGATGTTGCCGGGGTTGTAGCCGGCGTCGATGACGACCGCGCCGGGCTTGATGTGGTCGGCGGTGAGGAGGCGGGGCCGGCCGACCGCGGCGATCAGGACGTCGGCCTGGCGGGTGAGGGCGGCGAGGTCGGTGGTGCGGGAGTGGCAGTACGTGACGGTGGCGTTGCGGCCGAGCAGCAGCATCCCGACCGGCTTGCCGAGGATCGCGCTGCGGCCGACCACGACGGCGTGCCTGCCGGCCAGTTCGACGCCGTAGTGGTCGAGCAGCCGGAGGATCCCGCCGGGTGTGCAGGAGGCGAAGCCCTCGGCGCCGAAGCTCATGGTGGCGAAGGAGTGGTAGGTGACGCCGTCGACGTCCTTCTCGGGGGCGATGGCCTCGAAGGCGGCGCGCTCGTCGATGTGCGGTCCGACCGGGTGCTGGAGCAGGATGCCGTGCACGTCGGGGTCCTGGGAGAGCGCGGTGAGGGTGTCGACCAGTTCGCCGGTCGTGGTGGTGGCCGGCAGGGCCACGTGCCGGGAGCGGATGCCGGCCTTCTCGCAGCGGTTGCGCTTCATCCGGACGTACGTCACCGAGGCGGGGTCCTCGCCCACCAGGACGGTCGCCAGGCACGGGGTCCGGCCGGTCTGCTCGGTGAGGGCGGCGGCACGCTCGGCGGCCTGCTCGACGATCCGGCGGGCCGGCACGGTGCCGTCCATGAGGCGGGCGGTCGGGGACATCGGGTACTCCTGGGCGTCGTCGTGGATCGCCCAGGCGCGCGGCAGTGGCCGTGGTGGCCGGGCCGCTCCCCGGTGGTACTCCACCCAAGCGCCAGTCACGGCCCGCCGTCCACTCTAGACGACGGCCCACCCGTACGGGTGAGGAGCCGCGGAGGTGCCGGGGGCCGGCGGGTCAGGTGGCTCCGTGCCCCGGTGCGGACAGGGGCGGGGTGGTGGGGGTGGTGGCCTCCCACTGGCTGAGGATGCCGTCCCAGTCGTGCTGGGCGGCGGTGATGGCGTTGGCGTCCCAGGTGGGGGGTGCACAGGACGCCGGCGGGGGCTCGTACCCGGGGTACTCCTGGACGTCCTGGTACCCGGCGTAGTGCTCGTGCCCGTGCTGGAGCTGCTGACCGTGCTGACCGTTCTGCAGGGTCTGCACGGTCTGGCCGGTCTGGGTGTCGTGCGGGTGCTGATGGGCTTGGTGGCTGTGGTGATTCTGGTGGGGCTGGTGGGTGGGGTACTGGTGGTAGCCGGTGGACGTGGCCGGGGCGGCGTACTGGGCGGGGTGGGGGTGGGCCGTCGCGTAGGACTGGTACTGCTGGTACGGCTGCTGTTTCCAGGTGTCGTGTTCGTACTGCTCCCACGCGGGCCGGTCGGCGCGTTCGCGCCAGGCGGTCGGGCCGGTGTCGGCCGGTGGGGAGGGCTGGAGGGTGGCCATTCTCCGGTGCCGGCCGGTGCGGTCGGGCGGCGGGGCCGGGGTGGGGCGGGTCTCCGTGGACAGTTGCTGGGCGCGGGCGACCAGGAGCCGTACGTCCAGGCCGAGTTCGGTGGCGAGGGCGGTGAGGTCGACGCCGGTGTGCCAGCTGGTCATCAGGACCGCGTCGAGGGCCGGCGCCCAGGCCGGGTCGTGGGTGACCGGGGACGCGCCGGTCTGTCCGGCGGTGGTGCCGGGCGTGGTCCCGGTGGGTGCGGGCCGGTCCGCCGCGGGCCGGTCCGTGGCGGCCTGCGCCGGGGCGGGGCGGGTGGCGGTCGGCGCGGCGGCCGGCCGGTCGGGGGACGGCTCGCGTACCGTGGTCTGCTCCCGCGCCGGGGTCTGTTCGGCGAGCAGGCTCTTGGCGACCGCGCGGGCGTCGTCCTTGCCCACCGTGCGGCGGGCCAGCCGCACTTCGCGCTCGTCCAGGCCGAGCAGGTCCGCCACCACCGCGTCGCTGCCGACGGTCACGGCGAAGGCGGCCAGCGTCCGGGACCGGCGGGCCTCGGCCTCGTCGAGGAGTCCCTGCGTCCGGCGGACCTCGTCATCGCTGCTGCAAAACGCCTGTGCGAGTACCGCGTGGCGCTCCCACAACTCCCTCGGTTCCATGACAGCGACAACGTTTTTTCGTCCGGATTGGACCGCTTCCCAGGCATAGATCACTGCATGAGGTGATATTCGCGGGGTTTAACCCCATGCCTGCGGGACTCCTGTGCGGGCAGCCGCAAAAATACGCAGTGACCCCAGGCCGGAAGAATCGTTTCTACGGCCATGAGCGCACCCACCTCCGGCACCGTCGCAGGTCACGGTCACACGTTCCTCCCCCGTCCCGCGGCCACGCCACGCTGGATCACCGCGGAAATCGCCCGGCAGACCCCCGTCTACGCATCGCTGGTGCGCCTGTGGACGGAGCGCGCGGCCACGGTACCCGGAGTCGCCGATCCGGAGTGGCAGCGGCTGGTCTCCTACCGGGCCCTGATGGAGGAGACCGAGACCGCGCTCACCGCGCTGCGGCCGCACCGGGCGCCCGACGTGCTGCCGCCCCGGCGGGCGGTGCCGGCGGCCCGGCCCGCGCACCAGGACGCCTGAGCCGCGGCGGGCGGGACGCCGGGCGGACGCCAGCGCGCGGGCGATCCGCGGTGTTGACGCCGGATCCCGCGCGGCCGCCGGGCCTCACCGCAGGGTGTAGCCCCCGTCCGGGTAGAGCGTCGAGCCGGTCATGTAGCGGTTGGTGAAGAGGAACAGCACCGCGTGCGCGATCTCGTCCTCGGTGCCGAGCCGGTGCAGCAGGGTGTCCCTGGTGTACTGCGCGAAGGCGGCCTCGCGGTCCTGGGCCGGGCGCCCGGCCCAGAGGTTGCCGTCGACGGTGCCGGGCGAGACGACGTTGACGCGGACCGGGGCGAGTTCGACGGCCAGGCCCCGGGCGAGTCCCTCGATCGCGGCGTTGCACGCGGCGTAGGCGGGCGCGGGCACCGGGGGCCGGGCACCCGCGGCGCCGGACATCAGCACCACCGAGCCGTCCTGGGACAGCAGCGGCGCCGCGTGCTTGGCGACGTGGTACTGGCCCCAGAACTTTGAGGTGAAGGGGCTCGCCGCGTCCTCGTCGCTGAGCTCGCGCATCGGGCCGACGCGGTAGTCCGCGGCGGTGGTGAAGACGTGGTCGACGCGGTCGAGCGGGCCGAAGAAGGCGGCGACGGAACCGGGGTCGGTCACCTCGACCGGGTGCCAGTCGGCGGCGTCGCCGAGCGCGTCGGCCGCGGCCGCGAGCTTGCCGGGCGTACGGCCGCCGAGGACGACCCGGGCGCCGGCCGCGACGGCCCGGTGGGCGACGTGCAGTCCGATGCCGCTGGCGCCGCCTATGAGGACGACGACCCGGCCGCGCAGCTCGTCGCCCCGCGGCGGCTCTCCCGGGGGCGGCGGTGCGGCGCCGGGTGTGGTGGTCGGGAGCGGCATGGGCGGTCCTTTCCTCATCGGGTCCTGGGCCGGACCGGGCAGACGCATGATCAGGAATCCGAACGCCGCCCGCCTCCGGAACATTCCGCTCCGCTCACGTCATGATTCCGCCAGGAGCCGGAGCGCCGCTGCCCGGCGTCCGGGACGGCAGCCACCACGAACTGATGAGGGCTCACATGTCGAAACCACCGCTTCCCGCATCCGCCACCACGATGCTCGCCAAGCCCAACCCCTCGGTGATCACCACCCTGCGGTCCGACGGCCAGCCGGTGTCCACCGCGACCTGGTACCTCTGGGACGACGGCCGGGTGCTGGTCAACATGGACGAGGGCCGCAAGCGGCTCCAGCACCTGCGCGACGATCCGCGGGTGACGCTGACCGTGCTCGACGAGGGCAACTGGTACACCCATCTGACCCTGATCGGGCGGGTGGCCGAGCTCCGGGACGACGAGCAGCTGACCGACATCGACCGGCTGGCACAGCGCTATCTGGGCAAGCCGTATCCGCAGCGGGACCGGCGCCGGGTCAGTGCCTGGATCGAGGTCGAGCGCTGGCACGGCTGGGGCAGTCTGAAGGACAGCAGTCAGGCCGGTTGAGGGCGCGGCCGGTCGGCCGGCCCGGTGGGTCCGGCCGTCAGCCGGTGCGCTGCTGCTGGAGCCGGGCGGCGACGGTGGCGACGTCGTCGCCGATGGTCAGGACGCCGTTGATGTCCGGTGCCGAGGCGCCGTTGACGCCGGCGAAGAAGACGTCGAACCGGCCCTTGCCGCGGTCCAGATAGCCGGCGATGGTCTCGGCCCCCACGGCGATCCGGTTGTTGAGGTCGTCGGCGCCGGCCACGGTGCCGGTCTTGGCGAAGACCTTGCCGCGGGCGGGGCAGTGCCGGCAGTTGTCCGCGAGGGAGCCGTCGACACCCAGGACGGGCAGCGCCTCGCGGAAGCGCCGCGCCTCGGGGGTGCGCTGCCAGTACGTCAGGATCTGGGCCAGGGCGCGGGGGGTGGTCCGGTCGGCCGGATTGCCGCCCCGGCCGTCGGCGAGCTGGACGGCCCGGCGGTCGACCCCGGCCCGGTCGAGGAACGCGGCGAGCACGGGGAACCCGTCCTGGCAGTCGGTGCTCCCCTTGTGGGTGGCCATCAGGCAGATCGCGAGGTTCGCGCCGAGGTTGTGGCTGACCTTGAGGATGAGTTGGGCGTACTCGGCGTAGGGCGGGGAGGTGTAGCGGGCGACCGTGGTGGCGCCCCGGTAGGAACGGGGCAGCCGGGCGGCCGGGTTGGGGCCGACGGACGGCGCGGTGACCTGGACGCCGGCCCGGGCCAGCGCCTCGATCAGGGCGGTGCGGCCGAAGGCGTTGGGGTCCTTGACCGGGGCGATGCGCAGGACGGGCGCGGAGCCGGCGGGGATGGTACCGGTCAGCCGGATGCGGGTGCCGTCGGGGGAGGTCGTGACGGTGATGTCGGCGGGCCGGCCGGCCGCGACGGTGCGGACGGCGGAGGTGACCCGGTAGGGCGCGACCTTGGGGCGCACCTCCAGGCCGGCGGGGGCGCCCGGGCCGCTGCCGGGGGTGGTCAGCAGGTCGATGACGTTGTCGTTGACGATGAGCGGGGTGGGCACGGGGTCGAGTGCGGGGTCGGGGCGGAACAGCCGCGGGTCGATGACCACGTCGCCGACGACCCGCCGGATGCCCGATGCCCTTACCTGCCGGGCGAGTTGGTCGAGGCCGGCCAGCGGGTTCTGCGGGGTGAGGGTGGCTCCGGGGATGTCGTTGGCGTAGGTGTGGTCGATGGTGGTGTAGGCGACGGTGCCGTTCTTGCGGGTCCGGCCGCCGAGGGTCAGATCGCCCTGGGCGACCAGGTCGAGGTCGCCCCTGAGGGTGCCGTTGCGGCGCTGTCCGACGGCGTACACCGAGGTGACGAAGCGGTGGCCGCTGCCGAGGGTGTGCCAGGCTCCGCTGACGCCGAATAGCTTCGCGGTGGATCCGGGCAGGAAGAACTGGTCGGCGTAGCGGGACCGGATCACCTTGCCGGTGCGCGGGTCCTGCTGGAACAGGCCCCACTGGGCGTGCCGGTAGGGGGGTTTACGCAGGACGTCGGCGGCGCGCGGGTCGAGTCCGCCCTGGTCGGCGGGGGTGCCGGTGGCGGCGCCGGTGGGCCTGCCCGTGGGCGGCGGCGGTGTCTCCCGGACGAGACCGGTGAGGACGATGCCGGCGGACAGCAGGAGGGCGGTGGCGACGAGGGTGCGCCGGCGGTTCCTGCTGCGGATGGCGGATGGTGACATGCAGACTCCGTGGACAGGGGCGCGGACCGCCGCCGGTTGGGCATGCAGGAGGCCCGGGAGGTGTGTTTCCCGGGCCTCCTGCGCGTGACTGCCTGACGGGGATCAGAGGAGCCCGAGCAGACCGAGGCCCAGCAGGCCGCCGCGGCCGTAGCCGTCGCGACCGTAACCGTCGCGGCCGTAACCGTCGTGGCCGTAGCCACGGTCGAAGCCGTCGTACCCGTCGTTGCGGCCGTAGCCGTAGCCGTCGCGGCGGCCGTCGCGGCCGTAACCGTCGTAGCCGTCGTGGCCACCGTGCCCGAGGCGGCCCTTGCCCTTGTGGTGGCCGCCCTTGTGGACGCCCTTGTGCCCGCCGTGGTGTCGGTTGTGGTGCCGGTCGTGCCGGTTGCCGTGGTGGCCCTCCTCGCAGCGCTGCGGGGAGCACAGGGGGCTCTGGGTGCTGCTGGGGGGCGCGGTCATGGCGGTGGCGGCGCCGGCCGTCGGTACCACGAGGGCAGCCGCGGTCAGGCCGGCCACTGCGAGGCCGCGAGGGATCGAACGGAGCATGTTTCCACCTTCACTCGACTCTGCAGAAAATGAATATTCTCTGCATACGCGACGATAAGGAGGGTTTTGCCCCTTGACCTGCGACTCGCCGAGGAATCACCGGAACGCCGTACAAAATGGGGCAAACGACACGACCAACTTCGGGTGCATTCCGGGCGCGCCCCTCGCGTCCGCGCCCTCACCCCTGGCCCCCTCCCGGCCACCTCCCCCTTCAGCCGGTCGCCCCGTCAATCCGTCACCCCGTCAGTCCGTCTCCCCGTCAGCCGGCAGGTGCTCCAGCAGATTCCGCAGCGCTCCGGCGGTGAGCGTGCAGACCGTGTCGGGGTCGGCGCTCGCCAGCGGCTCCTTGCCGACCACCACCCGCATCAGGCCGATGCCCAGCAGCCAGGACAGCGCCAGATCGCCGCGCAGTCCGCCGTCGTCGGACGCCGAGAGGGTGGCCAGCACCTCGGCGTACTCCTCCCCCAGGCCGCGCAGCGCGTCCGCGATCTCGTCGCTGCCGCCGATGGAGCGCAGGCACACCTCCAGGGAACGGTCGGCGCCCGGCCCGCCGCCGCCGGCGAGCATGCCGCGCAGCGCGACCTCGAACAGCCGGTCGGCGGGGGTGGTCCGCAGCTGCTCCTGTCCGCCGCGCGCCATCACCTCGCCGAACAGCGCCTTCTTCGTGCCGAAGTAACGGAACAGCAGGGCCTGGTTGGCACCCGCGCGGGCAGCGATGTCCCGTACCGTCGCCCGCTCGTACCCCCGCTCCGCGAACAGCTCCGCCGCGGCGTCCAGCAGTCGCCGCCGGGTGCCCTGGGCGTCCCGGCGGCAGGTGCCGTCCGTGCCGTGCTGGGAGGTCTCCCCCATCGTCGTGTCACGCTCCTTTCCGTCGGCCCGTCACGATGACGGCGCCGATGCGTCGTTGACCGCTCCGGAGGAGCGGCATACCTTGTGTAAGCAGGTGCTTACACAAGGGAGGTCACCTTGACCACAGCCGACACAGCACCCCTTTCCTACCCCTTCAATGTCGCCGAGAGCCTCGACCTCTCGGACGTGTACGAGCAGGTCCGCGACCGCCCGGGGCTGCTGAAGGTGCAGCTGGCCCACGGCGAGCCGGCCTGGCTCGTCACCCGTTACGCGGAGGCCCGGTTCGTCCTCGGCGACCAGCGTTTCAGCCGTGCGGAGAGCGCCAAGCACGACGAGCCCCGGCAGTCCGAGGGCCGCCGGGACAGCGGCATCCTGGGCATGGACCCGCCGGACCACACCCGGCTGCGCACCCTGGTCGCGAAGGCCTTCACAGTCCGTCAGGTCGAGAAACTCCGGCCGCAGGTCCAGCAGTTGACCCGGGAACTGCTCGACGGGCTGGAGGCCGCCGGGCCGCCGGCCGACCTCGTGGACCGCTATGCGCTGCCCATTCCCGTCGCGGTGATCTGCCGCCTGCTGGGCGTACCGGAGCAGGACCGCCCGAAGTTCCGGGTGTGGAGCGATGCCGCGCTGTCGACCAGCTCGCTGACGACCGAGGAGTTCGACGCCAATCAGGAAGAACTCCGCGCCTATATGCGGCAGTTGATCGAGGAGCACCGGCGCGCTCCGCGGGACGACCTGATGACCGCGCTGATCGACGCCCGGGACACCGGCGACCGGCTCTCGGAGCTGGAACTCGTCGACCTGTGCATCGGGATCCTGGTCGCCGGGCACGAGACCACCGCCACCCAGATCCCCAACTTCGTGCTGACGCTGCTGGACCACCCGGACCAGCTGGCCCTGCTGCGCGAGCGGCCCGAGCTGATCGGCGGCGCCGTCGAGGAGTTACTGCGGTTCGTCCCGCTCGGCAGCGGCGCCGGCCAGGCCCGCTACGCGACGGAGGACATCGATGTCGGCGGCACGCTGGTGCGGGCCGGCACACCCGTGCTGGTCGCGGTCGGCGCCGCCAACCGCGACGCGCTGCGCTTCGACGCGCCCGGCACGCTGAACATCACCCGTACCGGCAACCAGCACCTCGGCTTCGGGCACGGCGTCCACCACTGCCTCGGTGCCCCGCTGGCCCGGCTGGAACTCCAGGAAGCGATCGGCGCCCTGATCACCCGCTTCCCCGGGCTCCATGTGGCCGGCGACGTCGAGTGGAAGACCCAGATGCTGGTGCGCGGCCCCCGGGTCCTGCCGGTGGGGTGGTGAGTGCGCCGATGACGTGGGAGATCGAGATCGATCCGCAGCTGTGCATGGCGTCGGGCTCGTGCGCCGCCATCGCACCGGACCTCTTCGCCCTCGACGGTGCGCACGCCCGGCCGCTGCGCGACCGGATCGAGGAGGACGAACGCGCCCTCGACGCCGCCGACGTCTGCCCCGCCATGGCGATCACCGTGCGGGCCGCCGGAAAGGTCCTCGGCCCGCGCCCCTGAGGCGGTGGCCGCCGTTCGGCACCGGTGGGGCATGGCCGGCCGCCACGCCCCACCGGGCCGTACGGACGTGCCTCAGCGGGCCGGCGTCCACGTCGGCTCGATCCGGGCTATCTGCCCGGTTTCCAGGGCCACATGGAGCGCACCGTCGGGGCCGAACGCCAGGCCGTGCGGCTCGGCCTTGCGGTCCGGCAGGTCGTACTCCTCGATACGGCCGTCCGGGGTGAGGTGGCCGATGCGGCCGGCGGCCCATTCGGTGAACCAGCAGCCGCCCGCGGGGCCGGCGGTGATGGCATGCGGCCGGGCCGCGCGGTCCGGGAGGGGGAACTCGTCGATCCTGCCGTCCGTCGTGATGCGGCCGATCTGCCCCGCACCGATCTCGACGAACCAGAGGGCGCCGTCCGTACCGCAGGTGATGCCGACCGGTCCGGCAGCCTCGGTCGGCAGCGGGTGGAGGGTGATCGCACCGTCGAGGCCGATCCGGCCGATGGCGTTGGCCTGGTGGAGCGTGAACCACAGCGCCTCGTCCGGCCCGGCGGCGAGCGCCGACGGGAACGCCCCGGTCACCGGCAGCGGGAACTCGGTCACCCGGCCGTCGTCCGGGGTGAGGCGGCCTATGCGGTCGCCGTGCATCTGCGTGAACCACAGCGCGCCGTCGGACGCGGCCGCGATGCCGAACGGGCCGCTGTCCGGGGCGGGTACGGCGAACGACGTGGCCTCGCCGGTGACCGTGATCCGCCCGATCCGGTGGTCCCGGGCCCGGGTGAACCACAGGGCGCCGTCGGGTCCGGGCGTGATGAGCGACGGCCCGCAGTCCGGTGCGTCGAGGGCGTACTCGTCGAGCCGGCCGTCGGGCGTCAGCCGCCCGATCCGGCCCGCGTGGACCAGCGTGAACCACAGCGCACCGTCGGGGCCGGCGGTGATCGCGTACGGACCGGCGGTGGCGTCGGAGACGGAGGCGACGACCGAGACGCGAGGGAGGGAGGGGGCCGGGAGGTGGGGGCTGGGGGTGGAACGTGGGGGCACAGGTCTCCTGTTGTTGCTCATTGCTGCATGACCGCCTAGCACTTACTGCTACTTCAGTTGCGTTAACGGCAGGATGTCATGAAGCGGCCCGGCCGGCAAGGCATTTCGAGAGAGGGATCCGGGGGCGAGCTTCTGACGGACCGTCATATCGTTGACCCAGGCGTTCCGTGCCGAAGGCGGGGTGCGACGATGGGCCGTCATGGTTGCGGGGCAGGTACTCAGGGGGCTTCGGGCCGCGGTGTTCGCCGTGGTCTGTGTGCTGCTCGCCGCGCTGGGTCACTCGGTGATGTCCGGTACGGCGGTGCCCGGGTGGATGCTGCTCACCGCCGGCGCGGCCACCACGGCCGGCGCCTGGTGCGTCGCGGGCCGGGAGCGCGGGCCGTTGCTCGTCGGCCTGCTGACCGTCGGCACCCAGGCCGCCCTGCACAGTGCCTTCTCGTTCGGCCAGGCGATGGCCGGTTCGGGCGCGGGGCAGCTGCCGCTGGTCCGGCAGTGGGCGGACCGCTTGCTGTGCGGCGCCGAGGAACTTCCGGTCTCCGGGGGCGATTCCGCGGAGATGCTGCGCTTGATGCACCGCCAGATGGCCGCGGCGCCCGGGATGTCCGGCGGAACGCACGACATGGCCGGGATGGCGGGCATGCCGGGGATGCCGGGCATGGCACATCCGGGCGGTGCAGGGCACGGCAGTGCGGCCGGCATGCTGGCGGCCCACCTCCTCGTGGCGCTGCTCAGCGCCTGGTGGCTGTGGGGCAGTGAACGGGCCGCCTTCCGTCTCGTCCGGAGCGTGTCGGCCCGTTTGTTCGCGCCGCTGGCGCTGGTGCTGCGGGTCGTGCTGCCCGACGCGCCGCCCGCCGTACGTGCCGCGCGTCAGGAGCCGCGCCGGGCCGTGCGCACGCTCCTGCTGGCCCACGCGATGTCGCTGCGGGGCCCGCCGCATGAGCCGGCTGTCCGCTGACAGCACGGTCGAATTCCCGAGCCGGGGACGGGCGCCGGGCGCTCAGGTCCCCGCTCCGACTTCACCGGTCACCGCCGCGTGCGGGGGCCGGGTCATGCGAAGGACTCCAGATGATCAATCGTGTCCGGATGCCGGTGGCGACGCCGCCCGTGTCCATGGCCGCCGCACGGGGCGCCCAGGTGGCCTCAGCAGCCCGCGGCCGCTTCTCCTGTGTTTCCCTCCTGGTGGGCGCGGGCGGCCCCGCCCGGCCGTACGGGCCGCGTCCGCAGCGCGGCGAGCAGCGTCTCGACGGTCGCCGGGTCGCCCCCGGCCGCCGCGCTCGCGTGCGCGACCCGCACCGACAGGGCACGCGCCTGTGCCTCGAAGCGCCGGCAGTCGGCGCAGCCGGCGAGATGCTCGTCGAGCAGGCGTGGCGTCAGGCCGGGTGGCAGCTCCTCCCCGTCGAGACGGGCGGAGAGGGCCGTACGGAGGGGCGCGCAGTGCATACCGCCATCCTCTCCGAAGCGCGGACCGGCGGCGAGGGGCGGTCGCGGAATGCGGGATGACGAGGCGGTGACCGGCTGGGCGCTGGCCGCCCGGACCGGTGACGAGCGGGCCGTCGAGCAGTTCGTCCGGGCCACCCAGCTCGACGTGCGGCGCTATGTGACGCATCTCAGCGGCGATCCGCAGGCCACCGACGACCTGGTGCAGGACACCTATGTGCGGGCGTTGCGCAGTCTGCCGCGGTTCGAGGGCCGGTCGTCGGCCCGGACCTGGCTGCTGACCATCGCCCGGCGGGTGGTGGCGGACCGGTTCCGGTCGCATGCGGCGCGGCCCCGGCTGGCCGCGACCGACGACTGGCAGGCGGCGGCCGAGCGGGCGCAGCCGCGCGGGGTGCCCGGCTTCGACGAGGGCATCGCGCTGACCGGGCTGCTGGCGGCGCTGGCACCGGAGCGTCGGGAGGCGTTCCTGCTCACCCAGGTGCTGGGGCTGCCGTATGCGGCGGCCGCCGGGGTGATGGGCTGTCCGGTCGGGACCGTGCGGTCCCGGGTGGCGCGGGCCCGGGAGACGCTGGTGGCGCTGCTGGCGGAGGCGGAACGGCCGGAGCCGGCCGAACGGCCGGGGGCGCTCGCGGGCGCGGTGGCCTGAGGCCGGGCCGCGCCCGCCACGCCGAGGGGGCTCAGGGACGGGCGCGGCCGGTCCCCGGGCCCCCTTCCGTGCGGAGTTCACCGGGGCGTACGGCGGTGGCCCGTACGGTCCGTGGGGGGCTGTCCCGGAAGTGCAGGGTGAGGGTGAGCCGGTCGCCGGGGGTGAGCCGCGGCGGCGGGCTGATCATGATGTCCAGGGTGGTCGGCGTCATCCGCAGGGTGCCGCCGGCCGGGACGGCGGCGGTGGGGACCATGGCCATGCTGCGGGCGTTGTGGCCGATGTCGACGGAGCGGCCGAGCATCGCCCGGTGCCCCTCGGGGCCGGTGACTCCGGTCAGGACGTCGTCCGCGCCGCCGGTGTTGCGGACGGTGACGAACGCGGCGGTGGCCTCGGGGCCGGACGGGACCAGGACCCGGCCGTCGGTGACCGTCATCCGGGCCGGGGTGCCGGCCCGGCCCGCCGCCGTCCAGGCGGTGAGGGCGCCGAGGGTCGCCAGGCAGGTGAGCAGCGGTACGGCGACGGTGGCCGCGGGCAGCCGTGTCATGTGGTCTCCCGGTGTGCGGTGGGGGTGCGGCGGCCGGTGCCGGGGCCCGGCCGGGCCGGTCCGCCGCCGGGCCGCCAGGCGCGCAGCCTGAGGCTGTTGCCGACGACGAGCAGGGAGCTGGCGGACATCGCCGCGGCGGCGAGCATCGGATTGAGCAGGCCGACGGCGGCGAGCGGCACGGTGACCAGGTTGTAGCCGAAGGCCCAGACGAGGTTGGCCCGGATGGTGCCCAGGGTGCGCCGGGCCAGGCGTACCGCGTCGGCGACGGCCTGGAGGTCCTCGCGGACGAGGGTGACGTCCGCGGCGCCGATCGCGACGTCGGTGCCGCTGCCCATGGCGATGCCGAGGTCGGCCAGGGCCAGGGCGGCCGCGTCGTTGACGCCGTCGCCGACCACCGCGACCCGGGCGCCCTGCTGCTGGAGGGTGGTGACGAGGGCGGCCTTGTCCTCGGGCGTCACGTCGGCGTGCAGTTCGGTGATGGCGAGGTGGCCGGCGACCGCGCGGGCGGTGGCGGCGCGGTCGCCGGTGGCCAGGACCGGGCGCAGGCCCAGCCGGCGCAGGTGGTCAACGGCGCGGTAGCTGTCGGGGCGCAGCGCGTCGCCGACCGCGAGGACGGCCTCGGGGGTGCCGTCGACGGTGACCAGGACGGCGGTGTGGCCGGCGGTTCCGGCGTCGCGTACCGCGTCCGGGAGCGGGGCCGGCAGGCCTGCCGGGTCGCCGGGCCGGGCGACCTCCACCCGGTGCCCGTCCGTGGTGCCGCGTACGCCGTGGCCGGGCAGGGCGGTGAACTCGCGGACGGCGGGCAGGGGTTGGGCGGGGTCCCGGTTGCGGGCGCAGGCGGTGACGGCGCGGGCCAGCGGGTGTTCCGAGCCCTGTTCGACGCCGGCCGCCAGCCGCAGCGCGGTGTCCTGGCCGAGGCCGTCGGTGCGGGCGGTGACGGCGGTGACGGTCATCCGGCCGGTGGTCAGGGTGCCGGTCTTGTCGAGGACGACGGTGTCGATCCGGCGCAGCCGTTCCAGCGCCTGCGGGCCGCGGACCAGGATGCCGAGCTGGGCGCCGCGGCCGGTGGCCGCGAGCAGGGCGGTCGGGGTGGCCAGGCCCAGGGCGCACGGGCAGGCCACGACGAGGACGGCGACCGCGGCGGTGACCGCGGCCTGCGGGTCGGCCCCGGCGCCGAGCCAGAAGCCCAGGACGCTGACCGAGACGGTCAGCACCGCGGGGACGAAGACCGCGGCCACCGCGTCGGCCAGCCGCTGGATCCGGGTCTTGCCGGTCTGGGCGTCCTCGACGAGCCGGGTGATCCGGGCGAGCTGGGTGTCGGCGCCGACCGCGTCGGCCCGTACCTCCAGCAGGCCGCCGGAGTTGACCGCGCCGCCGACCACCGTCGAGCCCGGTCCGACCTCGACCGGGCGGCTCTCGCCGGTGATCAGGGCCAGGTCCAGGGCGGAACCGCCCTCGACGACGGTGCCGTCGGTGGCGACCCGCTCCCCGGGCCGGACCAGGAAGTGGTCGCCGGCCCGCAGGTGCTCCACCGGGATGCGCCGCTCCTCCCCCGCGACCCGTACCGCGACGTCCTTGGCGGCGAGTTCGGCCAGCGCCCGCAGCGCGGCGCCGGTGCCGCGCCGGGCCCTGGCCTCCATGTGCCGCCCGGCCAGCACGAACAGCGGTACGCCGACGGCGGCTTCGAGGTAGAGGTGCGCCTGGCCGTCACCGGCGGCGGGCAGCAGGCTGAACGGCATCGTCATGCCGGGCGCGCCCGCCCCGCCGAGGAACAGCGCCCAGGTCGACCAGCCGAAGGACGCGGCGACGCCGAGCGAGACCAGGGTGTCCATGGTGGCGGCGCCGTGCCGCAGTCCGCGCAGCGCACGGGCGTGGAAGGGGGCGGCGCCCCATACGGCGACCGGGGCGGCGAGCACGAAGCACAGCCACTGCCAGTGGCGGAACTGCCAGCCGGGCACCATCGACAGGACGAGAACGGGCAGCGAGAGCAGGGCGGTGACCAGCAGCCGGTGGCGGGCGCCGGGGGTGTCGACGTCCGGCGTGGTCGGCCGGTGCTCGCCGTCCGGGGGTTGCGGCACCTCCGGTTCCGGTGGCTGCGCGGTGAAACCGGCCGCCTCGACGGTGGTGACGAGGTCGTCGACGGACACCGCTTCCGGGTGCCGGACGGTGGCCCGGCCGGTCGCCAGGTTGACCGAGGCCGCGACGCCGTCCAGCCGGCCGAGTTTCCGCTCGACCCGGCCCACGCAGGCGGCGCAGGTCATCCCGCCGATGGTGAGGGTGGTCGTACGGGCGGTCATCGCGGTGCCCCCACGAGGAGCGGGCGGGGCGCGGGGGCGCCCATCCCGGGCATCTGGCCCATGTCTCCGTGGTCGGCGGGAGCCCGGTCGCCGCCGCGGGTGCCGCCGGCCGGGTGCAGACCCGGCGCGACCGGGCCGGCGAGCGTACCGGCCGCGTAGGACAGCGCGAAGAGGACAGCCAGCAGGGCGATGAATCCGAGCACCGGCCGGGCGGGCAGCAAACGGGCGGCGGCGGTGCGGTGCGGGGGCCGACGGCGGTCGGCCGGAGAACGGGACATCGCGTCATCGTGGCAGGTGGACACGGGGTGCAGCGGCCGATCGGGGGGCCTTTGGCACGTGAGGTTCATCCTGTCCCGGCTCCGGAACCCGGTGGTGTCACCGGCCGACTAACTGGGTTTGCGCGCACCCCCGTTCGCCCTCCGTCGCTCCCCGCTTCCGCCGGATTCTTCGGCACCCGGCGGGAACTCGACGCGCCCGGCGACCGACCTCTCCCACGCCGTGCCGTTCGCGCACGGCGGTCACCGGTCAGTGCCGTGGAGGAACACCCATGTCCAGATTGCCCGAGCCCGTCGAGCTCTACGGGGCGGACCACACCCGGGATCCGTATCCGCTCTACGCCGAGCTGCGGGAGCGCGGCCCGGTGCACCGGGTGCGGTTCCCCAGCGGGGTGTGCGCCTGGCTCGTCACCGGGTACGAGGCCGCCCATCAGGCGCTGACCGACCCGCGGTTGGGCAAACACCACTCCCGGGGCAACGCGGCCTGGCGGGCCCGCGCCTCGATCATGCCCGAGCCGCAGCACTCACAGCTCCAGGTGCATCTGCTGCACCAGGACCCGCCCCGGCACACCGCGCTGCGCCGGCTGCTCACCGACACCTTCGCCCCCTCCCGCGTCGAGGCGCTCCGGCCCCGGTTCCAGGAGCGGGCCGAGGCCCTGCTCGACGGGCTGCCGGAGAGCGGCACCGCGGACCTCGTCGAGACCTTCGCGGCCCGTTTCCCCTTCCAGGTGCTCGCCGAAGTGATCGGCCTGCCCGAGGAGTTGGCGAACGGCTTCGACCGGGACTGGGGGAAGGTGGTCCAGCCGGTGGGGCCCACGGACCCGGGCCGGCCGGCCTACGAGGCGCGGCTGCGCGGGCTGCAGCGGTACATCGCCGGCCTGGTCGCGCACAAGCGCCGGGAGCGGGGCACGGATCTGCTGTCCCGGCTGGTGGCCGCGTGCGACGACGGCCGGATCGAGCCGGCGGAGCTGGATTCGATGATCTTCCAGCTGCTGGTGGCCGGGCAGGAACCGGTCACGAACCAGATCACCACGGCCCTGGTCGCCCTGCTGCGCCATCCGCGGCAGCTCGCCGAACTGGCCGCCCGTCCGGAGCTGCTGCCGCGTGCGGTCGAGGAACTGCTGCGGTACGACAGTGCCTTCGAGCTGACGACCTGGCGGTTCTTCGCCGAGGACGCCGATCTGCACGGGACCCGGGTGCCGGCCGGCGACTCGGTCATCGTGTCGCTGTGCGCGGCGAACCGGGATCCGCGCCGGTTCGCCGACGCCGACCGCCTCGACCTCGACCGCTCCCCCCGGTCGCATCTGGCCTTCGGCCACGGCATCCACTTCTGCCCCGGTGCCGCGCTCGCCCGGATCGAGCTCGCGATCGCCCTGGAGACGCTGCTGCGACGGCTGCCCGGGCTCCGGCTCGCCACCTCGGACGACCAACTGGCCTGGATCCCGGCGGTGTTGGCGCGGGGCGTCGACCGGCTGCCGGTGACGTACGGGGCCGGAGAGAACACCGGTGGGGACACCGGTGGGGACACCGGCGGGGCGGCCTCCGGGGGCGGCTGCCCGTTCACCGCGGGGCGGTTCGCGGGCGGGGCGGCCGCCGCGTGCTGACCCACCCCGACGGTGTGCTGCCCGCCCGTCCCGCCGCCGCCCCGCCGCCCGCCGACCCCGGGGCGGTGTGCGCGGCGGTGCCCGCCGTCCTCCTGCCGTACCGGCGGATGCTGGACGCCGCGGGAGGGGACGGGCCGGAGGCGTTCCCCGAGCAGCACCGGCAGCTCATGGGCCCGGTGGCGGCGGGCCGGCCGATCGTGTTCACGCTCCCGGGCTTCCCCTGCAAGTCGCCGAACCCGGCCAAGGTGCTCGGCCCACTCCCCGACGAGGGCGAGCGACTGGCCCTGCGCTTCCTGGACGCGCTCTGCGCCCGGATCGAGGCCGTCCACCCGCCCGGCGCACGGGTGATCATCTGCTCCGACGGGCATGTCTTCAGCGACCTCATCCACGTCCCCGACCGCACCGTCGACGCCTACGGTGACGCGCTGCGCGCCCTGATCCGGGCCGAGGGGCTGACCCGGCTGGACGTGTTCGACCTGCGGGCGGTGTACGGCCCCGGGCTGTCGTACGACGCCCTGCGGGCGCTGGTCGACGAACGGCACGCCCCCACGCTGGAGGCGCTGCGCGCCCAGGCCCGCAGTCACGAGCCGACCCGCCGGCTGTACCGGGGCACCACCCGGTTCCTCTTCGAGGACACCGCCGCGTTCGCCGGCACCCGTTCGGCCCTGCAGCGTGACTGCCGCCGGCGCGCGTACGGCGTGATGCGGCGCAGCCGGGCCTGGGGCGAGCTGGTCGGCCGCCATCACCCGGGCGCGGTCCGGCTGTCGATCCATCCGCAGCCGCGCGGCTCGGCGAAGTTCGGGATCCGGCTGCTGGCGGCGCCGGACGTCTGGCTGACGCCCTGGCACTCGTGCGTGCTGGAACACCCGGACGGCAGGCGGGAGTTGCGGCACCGGGCGGAGGCCGAGCGGCTCGGGCGGCCGGTGC
The DNA here is from genome assembly GCF_043202395.1 of Streptomyces sp. NPDC048197. Classification (NCBI taxonomy): domain Bacteria; kingdom Bacillati; phylum Actinomycetota; class Actinomycetes; order Kitasatosporales; family Streptomycetaceae; genus Streptomyces; species Streptomyces sp. NPDC048197. The sequence goes on along the minus strand of NZ_JBIDAJ010000011.1, from coordinate 135,169 downwards.
TCCGGGACGGCCGGCCGAGCCACTTCGTGGCGGCGGGGTGAGGAGAGGGGAGGGCGGTCGGTGTGACCTCCCTCCCCCGTCGGTTGACCCTGCCCCGTCAGCCGCACTCCGCGGGCAGCGGCGCCCGGTGGTCGTAGGCGATCAACAGGTCGCCGGTGAGGGGGTGTGCGGTCACCGCGGCGCGTACGCCGAAGACCTCGGCCAGCAGGTCCGGGGTGAGCACCGCGCGCGGGGTGCCGGAGGCCACCACCCGGCCGCCGTGCAGCACGTGCAGCCGGTCGCAGAGAGAGGCCGCGGCGTTGAGGTCGTGCAGCGAGATCAGCGTGGTGCGGCGGCGGTCGCGCAGCAGGGTGAGCAGTTCGACCTGGTGGCGGATGTCGAGGTGGTTGGTGGGTTCGTCCAGCACCAGCACCTCCGGGTCCTGGGCGAACGCCCGGGCCAGCAGGGCGCGTTGGCGTTCGCCGCCGGAGAGGGCGGAGAACCTCCGGGCCTCCTGCCCGGCGAGTCCGACGGCGGCCAGCGCGTGCGCCGCCCGTTCCCGGTCCGCGCCGTCGTCCCCCTCGAAGGCCCGCTTGTAGGGGGTCCGCCCCATCATCACGACCTCGCGGACGGTCAGTTCGAAGTCGCTGCCGCGTTCCTGGGGCAGCGCGGCGACCTGCCGTGCGGTCCGGCCGGGCGTGAGCGTGCGCAGGTCGGTGCCGGCCAGCAGGACGCGACCGGAGGTGGGCCGCAGATGGCGGTAGACGGTCCGCAGGACGGTCGACTTGCCGCTGCCGTTGGGGCCGACGAGCCCGGCGATCTCGCCGGCGGCGGCCATCAGGTGCACCCCGGCGACGACGTTGCGGCCCGCGTAGCCGACGTGCAGGTCCTCGATGGCGACGTTCACCGGTCGGCCGCCGTCCGCCGGTCCAGCACGAACAGCAGGGCGGGCGCGCCGATCAGCGCGGTGACCACCCCGACCGGCAGTTCCTGGGTGTCCATGGCCGTACGGCACACCAGGTCCACCACGACCAGCAGCAGCGCCCCGGTCAGCGCGGACAGCGGCAGCAGCCGGCGGTGGTCGCCGCCGATGACCAGCCGGCACAGGTGCGGCACCATCAGGCCGACGAAGCCGACGGCGCCGGAGACCGCGACCAGGACGCCGGTCAGCAGGCTGGTGACCACGAACAACTCGCGGCGCAGCCGGGTCACCGGCACGCCCACGCCGGCGGCGGTCTCGTCGCCCATGAGCAGGGCGTTCATGGCGCGGGCCCGGGCCTGGAGGGCCAGCAGCCCGGTCGCGACGGCGAGCAGCGGCAGCCCCAGCAGGCTCCAGGTGGCCCCGCTGAGGCTGCCCATCAGCCAGAACAGCACGCTGCGGGTCTGCTGCTCGTCGCCGGTCTGCAGGACCAGGTAGCTGGTGAACCCGGAGAGGAACTGGCCGACGCCCACCCCGGCCAGCACCAGCCGCAGCGGCGAGAAGCCCCCGGGGGAGGTACCACCGCGCCGGGCCAGGCACCACACCAGCGCGAACGCGGCCAGTGCGCCGGCGAAGGCGGCCGCGGACAGCCCCAGGCCGAGCAGTCCGCCGGTGCTCGCGCCCAGCACGATCGCGGCGACCGCGCCGAGCGAGGCGCCGTTGGAGATGCCCAGCAGGTACGGGTCGGCCAGCGGGTTGCGGACCAGCGCCTGGGTCGCGGTTCCCACCAGACCGAGGCCGGCGCCCACCAGGGCGGCCAACAGGGCGCGGGGGACGCGGAGTTGCCAGACGATGAGGTCGTCGGTGCCCGGCCTGGGCGGCGCGCCGCCCAGGCGTCGCAGGACGACCGACCAGACCTCCGCGGGCAGGATGGCGGTGGCGCCGACGGAGACCGCGGTGGTCAGGGCCGCCAGCAGCGTGATGCCCAGGGCGAGGGCGAGCAGCCCGGCGCGCGGGGTCCGGCGCGCGGTCCGGTCGTCCGCCTCCGTGCGGCCGGGGGCGTCGGCGAGGACGGATGTCACCGGTGGGCCCCCCGGAACCGTTCCGGGTAGAGCGTGTGCGCGATCTCCTCGACCGTGTCGGCGGTGCCGACCCCGGCGATCGTGGTCCGCTCCGAACCGATCCGCAGGAAGTGCCCCTTCTTCACCGCGGTCAGTCCCTTGGTGGCGGGGAAGCTCTTCAGGAACGCCGCCGCGTCGTCGAAGGCGCGGGAGGTGGCCGCGGCGTCGCCCCGGTTGCGCACCCCGAGCTGGATCCAGTCCGGGTCCTTGGCGACCACGTCCTCCCAGGAGACCGGCCGGAAGTCGCCGTCGCAGCCGGCGAAGACGTTGCGGGCGCCGGCCTGGGTGAGGACGGCGTGGGCGACCTGCTTGCGGCAGACCGCGAGGGGCTGTTTGGTGCCGGCGTCGTAGTCGAAGAAGAAGTACGTCGGCCGCTGCTGCTCGGGGACGGTGCCGACGGCCTTCCGCACGGCGGCGACCTTGGCCCGCATGCCCGCGACGAGCTGCTCGGCCCGGTCGGCCGTACCGGTGACCGCGCCGAGCCGCCGGATGTCGCCCGCCACCCCGGTGAGGTCCCGCTGCGGCTGCTTCGCCATGGGCGCGCAGGCGGTGGAGGCGAGGTAGAGGTGCTTGATGCCGGCCGCCGCGAACTCGTCGTCGGTGGGTGCGTCCCCGGCGCCGCCCATGTGGCCCATCGAGGCGAAGGTGTCGATGTAGAGGTCGGCTCCCGAGCCGAGCAGCTTCTCCTTGGGGATGAGGTGCTTGCCGAGGACGGGCACCTTGCGGGCGCGGGCGTCGAGGTCCGCGGGCAGGGTGCCCTTGCCCGGGGGGAAGCCGGTGCCGATGACGCGGTCGCCGGCGCCCAGCCGGAGCAGCATCTCCAGGGCGGCGGCGTTGCTGGTGACGATTCTGCGCGGCGGGGCGGTGAAGGTGGTCTTCGTGCCCTTGCAGTCGGCGATCCGCACCGGGAATCCGGCGCCGCCGCGGCCGGCGGCGTCCGGGCCGGTGTCCGCTCCCCCGCCGCCGCACGCGGTGGCGGTCAGTGCCACGACCACGGCCAGACCGCACAACTTCCCAGGACGCATGGTGCTTCTCCCCTACGCTTTTGCGGCCGGTCCGCCCGGCCGGGGGGCCGTGGACCCGGCCCGGCACAGGTAGTCGGCCGGTTCCGGGGTGCGGTTCCGGGACGCGGGGGCTTTTCGCGCGGGGTGGGTGGGTGCGTCTCGTGCGGTCCGGCCCGTTCAGTCGTCGAAGCCGCTGCCCTGGGGGCCGTAGAGGTCGAGCAGCCGGGTGCGGGTGCCGTGCAGCCGGCGGGAGAGGGTCTCGGCGACGTAGCGGTACACTGCGCGGCCGAGGACCGGATCGCGTTCGCACAGCTCACGGACCGCGGCGGCGTCGAACTCGACCGCCTCCACCGGGCCGACGGTCCGTGCGCCGAGGTGCCACAGGTAGGGCGGGAACAGCCAGGACCAGCCGAGGAGTTCGTCCCGGCCGAGGGTTTCCACGACGGCCGGCTGGCGGCCGGGGACGTGCTGGTCGAGCGCGACCTGGCCGCTGCGGACGATCCAGAACCGGTCCGCCCGCCGGCCCTCCTCGAAGATCCGGGTGGCGCGGGGCAGCGCCACCTCGCGGGCGAGCTCGGTCAGCATCCGCCGCTGCTCGGGGGGCATCGCGTCGAACAGGTTGCGCGCCGTGGCCATCTCATCCTCCGTCCGATGGTTGGCACGATATGCCGTGGACGGCGGGGAGAGCGGGAACGGCTCGTCCGGCGGTGCGGCCGTTCCCGGACGGGCGGTGCGGTCCCGGGTGGGTCAGGTCAGCTGGCGGCGCACCAGGTCGTGCAGATGGCCGCCGGTGTCGGCGAGGAGTTCGGCCGGGGCGCCCTGCTCGACGATCCGGCCGTCCGCCATGACGATCACCCGGTCGGCGTCCATGACGGTGGAGAGCCGGTGGGCGATCACCAGGCGGCTGGCGCTGAGCTTGCGGGTGCTGTCGATGACGATGCGCTGGGTCTCGTTGTCCAGGGCGCTGGTGGCCTCGTCGAAGAAGAGGATCCGCGGCCGCCGGACCAGGGCCTGGGCGATCATCAGGCGCTGCCGCTGTCCGCCGGAGATCGCGCCGCCGCCGGAGATCATGGTGTGCAGGCCCATCGGCATCCGCTTGATGTCCTCGGCCAGGCCCGCCATCTCGGCGGCCGCCCAGGCCTCCTCCTGGGTGAAGGACTCGGCGCCGCAGATGCAGTCCAGGATGGAGCCGGTGAGCGGCTGGGCGTTCTGCAGGACGACGCCGCACTGGCGGCGGACCGCGGCCTGGTCCAGGGCGCCGAGGTCCTGGCCGTCGTAGAGGACGCTGCCGGAGGTGGGCCGGTCGAAGCCGATCAGCAGCCGCAGCAGGGTGGACTTGCCGCAGCCGCTGGGGCCGACGACGGCGACGAATTCGCCGGGGCGGACCTGGAGGGAGATGTCGTCGAGGACCAGCGGGCCGTCGTCGGTGTAGCGGAAGGAGAGCTTCTTGGCCTCGATGGCGCCGGTGAGGGTGCCGGGCTGGGCGCTGGCGCCGCGTACCTCCGGTGCCTCGTCCAGCACCGGCCGGATCTCTTCGAACATCGGCAGGGCGGCGGCGGCCGAGACGAAGGCGCCGGTGATCTGGGTGACCGAGGTCAGCAGCATGGTGACCGAGGTGTTGAAGGTGAGGAACGAGCCGGCCGACATGGTGCCGCGGGCCGGGCCGGCCAGCAGCATGAACAGGGTCAGCGAGCACAGCGGCAGGTAGACGGCGTTGAGGACGGTGGTGAGGTTCTTGATCCGGCCGGCCTTCTGCTGGAGCTCCCGGGACCGGGCGAACTCCCGGGCCCACGCGGCGTAGGCGAAGCTCTCGGCCGCGGCGACCCGCAGCTTGGGCAGTCCGCGCAGGGTCTGGAACGCCTGGTTGTTGAGCTTGTTGGACAGCTTGATCAGCCGTCGTTGCCAGCGCAGCTCCCACAGCCCCATGGTGAGGAACACCGCTCCGATGACGAGCAGCATGCCGAGCGCGGCGAGCGCCAGCGGCACGCTGTAGACGAGGAGCAGGACGAGGTTCATCGCGCCGATGGTGGTGGACTGCACGGCGACCGGGCCGATGCCGGACAGCACCCGGCGGATGGCGCTGATGCCCATCGCGGCACTGGCCAGTTCGCCGGTGGAGCGTTCGGTGAAGAACCTGGTCGGCAGGCGCAGCAGCCGGTCCCAGACGGCCGGTTGCAGGGCGCTCTCGATGCGGCCCTCCATGCGCAGCACGGTGAGGCTCTGCAGCAGCATGAAGGCGGCGGAGACCACGCTGCTGATGATGACGGCCAGCGCCACCTGCACGATCAGGCCCTTGTCGGCGGCCGGGACGTACACCCCGAGGACCTTGCCGGTGGCGATCGGGACGAGGGCGCCGAGGGCGACCGTCACCAGTCCGCTGAGGGCCAGGTTGCGTACGTCGGTGCGGGTGCCGCGCAGGCTGAAGCGCATCAGCCGCCACAGGTTCATCGGCCGCTCGGGCAGCGGGCGGTAGAACATGACGGCGCGGGCCTCGAACTCGTCGGCGTTGTCCTTGCCGATCCGCATCCGCAGGCCGGAGACGGGGTTGACCGCCTCGTAGCGTCCGCGGCGCCACAGCAGCGCCACGGGGGCGCCGGACTTGGCGCGGTGGCCGACCAGGGGGCCGGTGTCGGTCCGCCACCAGGTGCCGGTGAGCCGGACCGCGCGGGTGCGGACCCGGGAGCTGACCGCGATCCGTTCGACGGGGCTGATGCGGTCGTTGACGGCGCCGCCCCTGGGGGGTTCGGTCAGGGTGATCCCGGCGGCCTCGGCGACCGTGCGGCAGACCGCGAAGGTGGTGTCGTCGCCGGCCCGGTCCGTCCCGGCGCCGCCCCGCCCGGCGCGGTCCTGGCGGCCGATGGAGGCCAGCAGCGCCTGGTCGGCGCGTTCGCGGACGGCCTCACCGGCCTTGATGCCGGCCGCCGTACGGTCCTCGTGGGCGCGCTCCAGCTGCTCGATCCAGCGGTCGACGGCGGACAGCAGCCGGTACTGCTGGTTGACCATCCGCTGCCACAGCTCGGGGTCGACGAGCAGGTCGGCGGCGGCCTCCGCGCTGTAGGAGGCGCCGTACTGGACGCTGCCGGGCGGGACCGGCATCCACAGGACGTCGTCGTCGGCCACCGCCTCGTCACCGGGCCGGCCGTCCAGCGGGGCCTCGAAGAGCACGCCCAGGCTGCGGGCCGTGCCCAGCGCGAAGGCGTGCTCCAGCGGGCCGTACGCCGCGGGGTGGCCGTAGCCGCCGGGCGCGCCGTACAGGGGCTGCGCGCCGGTGTCGGTCTGCTCGCCGTACCCGCCGTAGTCCCAACGGGGCAGCTCGCGCAGCGGTATTCGGCGTACCGCGCAGTCCTGCGAGGGGCGGCCGAGCAGGGTGTGCTGGGGGCCGTCGACCGGGCCGAGGAGCAGGGCGCCGGGTTCGAGCCGGCCGAGGAAGTGCCAGTGGCCCTCGGCCGCGGCGTCGACCGCGAACAGGTCGAGCGCGCCGGCGGTGACCAGCCACAGCACGTGCGGCCCTTCGAGGGGGACGCTGCGCAGTCCGGCGCAGTCGACGTGCGTGCCGAGGCCGCCCAGGGCCTGGGTCACCGCGTCGGTCTCGCCGGGTCCCGCGTGCGGGAACGGAGGCAGGGCTGACACTCAGTGCTCCTTGACCAGCTCGGCGTACGCGCCTCCGGCGGCGACCAGGTCCTCGTGCCGGCCGCGTTCGACGACCACGCCGTGGTCGAGGACGACGATCTCGTCGCTGTCGCGGACGGTGCTGAGCCGGTGGGCGATGACGACGCAGGCGCAGCCGCGCCGCCGCAGGTTGTCCATGATGACCTGTTCGGTCTGCGCGTCGAGGGCGCTGGTGACCTCGTCGAGGACGAGGATGCTGGGGCGCCGGACCAGGGCGCGGGCGATCTCCAGGCGCTGCCGCTGGCCGCCGGAGAAGTTGCGGCCGTCCTGTTCGACCCGGCTGTGGATGCCGTCCGGGCGGCGGGCGATGACGTCGTCGTAGAGGGCGGCGTCCTTGAGGGCGGTGATGACGGCGTCGTCGGGGATGGAGGGGTCCCACAGCGCCACGTTGTCCCGGACCGTTCCCTCGAAGAGGAAGACGTCCTGGTCGACGAAGGAGACGGAGCCGGCGAGCGCGCTGCGGGAGAGGTCCTCCAGGCGCTGTCCGTCGATGCGGATGGTGCCTTCCCAGGGGCTGTAGAGGCCGGATATGAGGCGGGAGACGGTGGACTTGCCGCTGCCGGAGCCGCCGACCAGGGCGACCTGGCGGCCCGGGCCGACGGCCAGGGAGAAGCCGGTGAGCAGCGGTTTGTCCAGCGGGCTGTAGCCGAAGGTGATGTTCTCCAGCGTCACATGGCCCTTGAGCCGGCGGGTGTCGCCGTCCGGGCCCGGCCGGGTGTAGAGGCTGTCGGCGGGGAAGGACTCGACGTCCTTGAGGCGGGCCACGTCGGCGGCGAAGTCCTGGATGCGGCCGGCGACGCCGTTGAGCCGGGTGATGGGCGCGGTGAAGCGGGTGACCAGTGCCTGGAAGGCGACCAGCAGGCCGATGGAGATGTGGCCCTCGACGGCGCGCAGTCCGCCGATCCAGAGGATCAGGGCGCTGTTGAGGGTGGCGAGGGTGGGCGCGACGACGGCCAGCCAGGCGCTGGGGACGCCGAGCCGCTGTTGTTCCTCCAGGGTGGCGGCGTGCTGGCCGGCCCAGCGGCGGAAGTAGCCGTTCTCCCCGCCGGTGGCCTTCATGGTCTCGATGAGCTGCAGGCCGGTGTAGGCGGTGTTGGTGAGCCGGGCGGTGTCGGCGCGGAGTTTGGCGGTGTGGGTGGCGCGCAGCCGGATCACGATCCGCATGGCGACGACGTTGAGCAGGGCGATGCCGACGCCGATGACGGTGAGCTGGGGGTCGTAGGTCCACAGCAGCACGGCATAGAGGATGACGACGATGCCGTCCACGCCGGCGGCGGCGAGGTCGCGGGCGAGAGTTTCGGCGACCGCGTCGTTGGACTGCAGGCGCTGGACCAGGTCGGCGGGGCTGCGCTGGGCGAAGAAGGTGACCGGGAGCCGGAGCAGGTGGCGCAGGAAGCGGGCGCTGGTGAGGGTGGAGGAGATGATCCGGCCGCGCAGCAGGTTGGCCTGTTGCAGTCCGGTGAGGACGGCGGTGAGCGCGACCATCGCGGCCATCGACGCGAAGAGCGGCCCGAGCAGCGAGGTCTGGTTGCCGATCAGGAACATGTCGATGTACGTGCGGCTGAGCGCGGGCACCGCCGCGCCGACCGCGACCAGCAGCAGGCTGGCGAGGAGGGCGGCGAGCAGGGTGCCGGTGGTGCCGCGCATCCGGGCGGGCACGGCGCCGAGGACGCCGGGCCTGCGGCCGCCCTTGCGGAAGGACTCGGACGGTTCGAAGACCAGGGCGACGCCGGTGAAGCTGGTGTCGAAGTCCTCCGTGGGCACGAAGCGGCGGCCCTTGTCGGGGTCGTTGATGTGCACGCCGCGGCGGCCCATCCGGCGGCCCATGCCGTCGTAGACGACGTAGTGGTTGAACTCCCAGAAGAGGATGGCCGGGGCCTGGACCTCGGCGAGCGCGGCGGTTTCCATCTGCATGCCCTTGGCCTGCAGGCCGTAACTGCGGGCGGCCTTGAGCAGGTTGCTGGCGCGGGAGCCGTCGCGGGAGACGCCGCAGGCGATCCGCAGCTCCTCCAGGGGGACGTGGCGTCCGTAGTGGGCGAGCACCATCGCCAGGGAGGCGGCGCCGCATTCCACGGCCTCCATCTGGAGGACGGTGGGGGTGCGGACGGCCTTGACCTTCTTGGGCGGCGGGGGCGGGGCGGCGCGGCGGCGGCGCGCGCCGGGTGCGGCCTCGGGGCGGTGCCGGCCGCGGCCGGGCGGCGGCAGCCGGTCCTGCGGGGGTGCGGAGTCCTGGGATGCGGTCACGGCAGCAGCCAATCGATCGGGTGCTGCGCGGCGAGGTGGACGGCGCCGCTGGCCAGCGTCATGGAGTCGACGGTGTAGGGCGGGCCGTCGGAGGTGGACCAGGCGTAGCCGGACCTGTTCCCGGGGGCGCGGTCGAGCTGTACCAGGACGGCGACCGGCGGGCCGGCCTTGGAGAACTGCTCGCCGAGCTGGCTGCTGCCCAGGTAGGCGCCGATCCGCTGGCGGGTCTGGGCGGTCCGGCCGACGGCCTTGACCCGGCCGCGCAGCACGCCGTACTGCTGGTTCGGCACGGACTGGACGGTGAGGTCGACGGAGGCGCCGACGGGGACGCTCGCGCCGTTCTCGGCCGGTACGTACAGCGTCGCCGTCAGGGGGTCGCCGGCGTGTGCCACGCGTTCGACGGAGGCCACGTCCGCGCCGGTGGTGACGACCGAGCCGATGGTGGCGACCATCGAGGTCAGCCGGCCGGCGGCGATCGCGCGGACGACGGCGGTGCCCCGTGCGGTGCGGACCTTGAGGACCGGGGCGCCCGCGGCCACCTGCCGGCCTTCCTGGGCGAGTACGGCGGTGACCTGTCCCGCCACGGGGCTCTGCAGGACGTAGCTGCCCTGGCCGTGGGTGAGGATCCCGGGTGCGGTGAGGGTGGAGGAGACGGTGCCGGTGACCGCCCATACGGCGGCGGCGAGCAGGCAGAGGACCGTGACGATCAGGACGAGCAGTCCCTGTGGCCGGGCGAAGCGCACCGGCAGATCGATCTCCTCGGGCGACTGCAGCTTGGAAAGGGCCTGTTGGCGGAACTGCACGACACTCTTCCCTCAACTGCAAAGGACTGTCAGGACGTAACGGGCACGGCGCCCGTCGGGGCCGCCGCGGTGGGGCCGAGCGTACGGTGTCCGGTCCGGGGCTCGACAGCCGGGTGCCCCGGAACCCGGCGAAGGCCTGGCGGTTCCGGGGCATCCGGCCGGCATGTCGGCAAGGAGGGGACGCCGACCTGCCGTTCGGTCTTTAGAGACCGGCGACGAGGCCCGTGACCTGGCCGGTGTTGACGCCGGTCAGACCCTCGACGGTGCCGGTGACGGTGCCCAGGGTGCCGCCGACGTTGAGGCCCGTGGCGCCGTCAACGGTGGAGGTGGCGGTGCCGGCCAGGCTGCCCACGAGGCCACCGGCCACGTTGTCCAGCTCGCTGTCGGCGATTTCCTGGGTCTGAATCTCGCGCATGATGATTCCTTTCGGATACATATCTCAAATAGCTGCGGCCGAGCCGTCCGCAGGGCGGTCCGGCCGCGGTAGCGGTCGCCGGGGCCCTCGAAATCGAGAACCTCTGCGCGACTTCCGCAGTGCGAAGGATCAAAGCATGCAGGTGGGTTGTGCTGCTAATCGGACTACGGCCGATCCGGACCGCTTCGAACCTCTCAATTACCTGACGTGGACGCCCGTCCATGAATTAGTGGCAGCTTCTTCACAACCTCTGCGGTTTGCGTTCGCCCAGCCTGCCGACGACCCGTCAGGCGAACAGGACATTCCCCCATCAAACCGCTTACGTGCAGGTCAGCGCCGGGGAGGGCAGCGGGAGGCGGTGTGCCGGCTGCGCAATCGGTGTGCAGATTCCTTGGAGACACACAGTTTTTACGGCACCGATCGGCGGGTGCCCGCAGAACTCCGGCGAGCACCCGGGGAGCCCTCCGCCGAATGTTGCGCAAGCTTTAACGTCGCCCGATTTACCCGGAGTTACGGGGGTGGTATCGCGCCCCTTGAACACCTTGCACGGATTCTTCGGCACTATCCGTACGGCATTCCCATGGAATCGGATCGACCGCCCCGAGAACGGACATAGCCGCATAACGGCACGCCGTCCGACTCGGCGGGAATGGGCGTTTTGGAGCCGTACCGCCCCCGGGCGGCGGACGGCCGGCGGGCCCGGTGGCAGCCGGTGTCCGGTTGCGGCACGGTGAAAGGGACCCGCGGGGACCGGCGCACCCGGAAGGAGCCGTACGTGGAGCCCGTCGACGCGCTGGAGCGGATCGCGTTCCTGCTGGAACGGCAGGGCGCGGCGACCTACCGGGTACAGGCGTTCCGCGGGGCGGCAGCCGCCCTGGGCGCGCTGTCGGACGACGAGGTGCGCGACCGGGCGCGGCAGGGCACGCTGGTCCGTCTCAAGGGGCTGGGGCCCAAGACCACCCGGGTGGTCGAAGAGGCGCTGGCGGGCGTGCGGCCCACCTATCTGGCGCATCTGGAGGACGAGGCCGGCGCCCCGCTGGTCGAGGGGGAGCAGGGGCAGCGGCTGCGGCGGGCCCTGCGCGGCGACTGCCATCTGCACTCGGACTGGTCGGACGGCGGCAGCCCGGTGGACGTGATGGCCCGGGCCGCCCGCGACCTGGGGCACGAGTGGTGCGTGCTGACCGACCACTCCCCCCGGCTCACCGTCGCCCGCGGGCTGTCCCCGCAACGGCTGCGGGAGCAGCTGGAGCTGGTGGCAGAGGTGAACGCGCAGCTGGCGCCGTTCCGGCTGCTGACCGGGATCGAGTGCGACATCCTCGACGACGGCTCCCTGGACCAGGAACCGGAGCTGCTGGAGCGGCTCGACGTGGTGGTGGCCTCGGTGCACTCCAAGCTCCGGATGGACAGGGCGCCGATGACCCGGCGGATGGTGGCCGCGGTGCGCAATCCCCTGGTGGACGTCCTCGGGCACTGCACCGGGCGGCTGCTGACCGGGCGGGGCCGCCCGGAGTCGGAGTTCGACGCCGACGAGGTCTTCGCGGCCTGTGCCGAACACCGCACCGCGGTGGAGATCAACTGCCGCCCCGAGCGGCTGGATCCGCCGCGCCGGCTGCTGCGCCGGGCGGTCGCGGCCGGGACGCTGTTCTCCGTCGACACCGACGCGCACGCCCCGGGCCAGCTGGACTGGCAGATCTACGGCTGCGCCCGCGCCGAGGAGTGCGGCGTACCGGCGGACCGGGTCATCAACACCTGGACCGAGCGCCAGTTGACCACCTGGACGGCCACCGGACGCACCCCGCGCTGAACGGCCCGCTCCTCAGGCCGCCGACGGCGCCGGGGCGGTGCGGCCGGGCGCGGCGGGGGCCGGGGTGAGCCGCAGCGTCACCACGTAACCGACCACGACGGCGACGATCACCAGCGGCATCACGGTGAGTCCGCTGCGGCCCATCAGCAGCGTCGCCATCAGCACCGACGTCATCGGCAGCCGGAGCATGGCCACCGCCATCGCCCCGACGCCCATCGCGAACGCCGGTGTGAGCGACAGGCCCGGCAGGTGCGACAGCACCACCCCGCCGGCCGCGCCGAGGAACAGCGCCGGGAAGATCGGCCCGCCCCGGAAGGCGCTCAGCGACACGCAGTACGCCAGGCCCTTGCCCAGGAGGAGCAGCAGCAGCGCCGCCATCGAGTATCCGGCGCTGTCGTGGAACAGCGTCCCCAGCGCCGACTGGCCCGAGAAGAGCAGCTCTTGGGCGGGCTTGCCGGTGGCGGCGGAGAAGCCCACCGCCAGCGCGCCCACCACCAGCCCCATCAGCACCGTGGCCGGTACCCGGTGGCGGGCCACCCGCTGCTTGAGCCGGAGCGCCAGCCGCCGGACCCCGGTGCCGGCGAACCCGGCGGCCACCCCGAGGACCAGGGCCCAGCCGAATTCCGGGAGGGTGGGCCCGGTGGCCCGCGGGACGTCGTGCAGCGCGAGGGAGTACGTGCCGAGCCCGGTCCAGTCCCCCAGCCCGGTGAAGACCAGCGCCCCGATGCCCGACGCGAGCAGGCCGGGCACCAGCATCATGCCCAGCATCGGGCCGGCCAGCCCGGAGACCTCCATCAGCAGGAACGCGCCCAGCAGCGGCGACCCGAGCAGCGCGCTGATCGCGGCGAAGCTGCCGGCCGCACCCACCGCGGCCACCGTCCCGGCGTCCGTCCGCCGCCCGGTCAGCCGGGCGGCGCCCGCGGCCAGCCCGCCGCCCAGGGCGATCAGCGGTGCCTCCGGGCCGAGCACCGCGCCGAAGGCGAGCGAGGCCAGCGCGGCGAGCGCGACGCCGGGCAGTGCGGACAGCGCGGGCGGGCCGCCGAGCGCCAGTCCGTCGGCCGGTTCGTGGCCGCCGTTGCCGGGCAGGTGGCGGACGGCCAGCCCGGTCACCAGCCCGGCGAGCGCGAGCAGCGGCAGTGGCCACCACAGCGGCGCGCCGGCGAAGCCCAGTGCCCGCGGCAGGTCGTCGTAGAGCAGCGGTTCCAGGGCGTGGACGACGGCGAGGAAGCCGAACGCGACCAGGCAGACCGGGAACCCGATCACCGCCGAGGTCAGCAGCAGCTTCGGATAGCCGCGGGTGCGCACCGGTGCGTAGGGATCGGGGGGCGCGGCGGCCGGCGGTGTGCCGTCCGGGCCGGTGGGGCCGCCCGGGCCGGTGGGACCGCTCTGGCCGGTGGGGCCGACCGACATCGCCTCGCCTCCTCGCCGCAGCCGGGACGAGCCTGCCACGGCCGGACCGGGCGGCCCGGAAGGACGCCGTCCGGATCAGCCCGAAGCACCCGAACGCCGGTCAGCCCTGCGCGGCCGCCGCCTCCCGGAGCGCGGTCAGGACGGGGTGGAACAGGGGATGGTCCTCGGCCCCGCGGCGTACCGCGGCGAAGACCCGGCGGGTGGGGGCGACATCGTCGAGGGGGCGGACGACGACGCCGGTCAGGTCCATGTCGCGCAGCGCCGAGCGGGGCACGAGCGCCACCCCGGCCGCGGCCGAGGCGAGCGCGACCACCGCCCGGAAGTCGTCGGAGGAGTGTTCCAGCCGGGGCTGGAAACCGGCGTACTCGCAGGCCAGGACGACCACGTCGTGGCAGGGGTTGCCGGGGTAGGGGCCGATCCAGGGGTCGCCGGCGAGGTCGGCGACGGCGACCCGGTCGGCCTCGGCCAGGCGGTGGCCGGGCGGGAGGACCGCGTCGAAGGGTTCGGCGTAGAGCGGGACCCGGGTGAGCCGGGGATCGTCCGCGCGGGGCGCGCCCCGGTATTCGACGGCCACCGCGACGTCGACCTGCCGGTCGAGGACCATCCGCAGGCTGGCGTCGCCCTCGGCGTCCTGGACGCGGACCCGTATGCCCGGCGCGCAGCCGGCCAGCGCGGTCAGCGCGGGCGCGACGACCAGGCCGATGCCGGTGGCGAAGGACGCGACGGTGACCGTGCCGGCCTCGCCCGAGCCGTACGCGGCGAGCTCGGACTCGGCGCGTTCCAGCTGGGCGAGGACGGCGTTGGCGTGGCTGAGCAGGATGTCGCCCGCGGGGGTCAGCCGGACGCCGCGGGCGCTGCGCTCCACCAGGCGGTGGCCGGTCTCCTGCTCCAGCGCGGCCAGTTGCTGGGACACCGCCGAGGGCGTGAGGTAGAGCGCGGCGGCCGCGGCGGTGACCGTGCGGTGGTCGGCCACCGCACGGAGGATGTGCAGCCGGCGTGCTTCGATCATGCGGTCAATTATCCCAAGCCGGACGCGCCGGTCAGGACTCCAGTTCCGCCCGGGCGGCCACGAAGGCGTCCACGGCACGGTTGACATCGTCCGTCGAGTGCGCGGCGGACAGCTGGACGCGGATCCGGGCCTGGCCCTGCGGCACGACCGGGTACGAGAAGCCGATCACGTACACCCCGCGCTCCAGCAGCAGCTCCGCCAGCCGGGCCGCCCGGGCGGCGTCGCCGATCATGACGGGCGCGATGGCGTGGTCGCCGGGGAGGACGTCGAAGCCCTCCTCGGTCATCCGGGAGCGGAACAGCGCGGTGTTGGCGTGCAGCCGCTCGCGCAGGTCACCGGCCGACTCCAGCAGGTCGAGCACCTTGAGCGAGGCCGCGGCGATCACCGGGGCGAGCGAGTTGGAGAAGAGGTACGGCCGCGAGCGCTGGCGCAGCAGGGCGACGATCTCCGCGCGGGCCGCGACGTAGCCGCCGGAGGCGCCGCCGAGCGCCTTGCCGAGGGTGCCGGTGATGATGTCGACGCGGTCCATGACCCCGTGGAGTTCGGGGGTGCCGCGGCCGCCGGCGCCGACGAAGCCGACCGCGTGCGAGTCGTCGACCATCACCATCGCGTCGTAGGCGTCGGCCAGGTCGCAGATCTCGCGCAGCGGCGCCACATAGCCGTCCATGGAGAAGACGCCGTCGGTGACGATCAGCTTGCGGCCCGCGCCGCCCTCGGTGGCCTCCTTCAACTGCCGTTCCAGATCGGCCAGGTCACGGTTGGCGTAGCGGAAGCGGCGGGCCTTGCACAGCCGGATGCCGTCGATGATGGAGGCGTGGTTGAGGGCGTCGGAGATGACCGCGTCGTCCGGGCCGAGCAGGGTCTCGAAGACGCCGCCGTTGGCGTCGAAGCAGGAGGAGTACAGGATGGTGTCCTCCTGGCCGAGGAACGCGGACAGCCGCGCCTCCAGCTCCTTGTGCACCTCCTGCGTGCCGCAGATGAAGCGCACGGACGCCATGCCGTAGCCCCAGCGGTCCAACGCCTCGTGGGCGGCCGCGACGACCTCGGGGTGGTCGGCGAGACCGAGGTAGTTGTTGGCGCAGAAGTTGAGGACCTCACCGGGGTTGCCCCCGGCGGTGACGCCGACGGTCGCCGACTGGGGCGTGCCGATGACCCGCTCGGGCTTGTGCAGGCCGGCGGCGACGATCTCGTCGAGGGTGCCGCGCAGTTCGTCGCGTACGGAGTGGAACATCAGGGGTTCTCCAGGAGGGTGGGGGTGGTGACGGGGCGGGCGCGGTCCGGCCGTGCTCAGGCGGTCCAGTCCAGGATGATCTTGCCGCTGCGGCCGCTCGCGGCGTCGTCGAAGGCGGCCTCGAAGTCGGTGTACGCGTACCGGCCGGTGATCACGGGGGCGAGGTCCAGCCCGCCTTCGAGCAGGACGGACATCGCGTACCAGGTCTCGAACATCTCCCGGCCGTAGATGCCCTTGATCGTGATCATGGAGGTGACGATCCGCGACCAGTCGACGGGGAAGTCCTGGGCGGGCAGGCCGAGCATGGCGATCCGGCCGCCGTGCGTCATGTTGGCGATCATGTCGCGCACCGCCTCGGGCCGCCCGGACATCTCCAGCCCGATGTCGAAGCCCTCGCGCAGACCGAGCGCACGCTGCCCGTCGGCGATGTCCGCCTCGGCGACGTTGAGCGCCAGGCTGACGCCGATCTTGCGGGCGAGGGCCAGCCGTTCCTCGCTGACGTCGGTGATCATGACGTTGCGGGCGCCGGCGTGCCGGGCCACCGCCGCCGCCATCAGGCCGATCGGCCCCGCGCCGGTGATCAGGACGTCCTCGCCGACCAGCGGGAACGACAGCGCGGTGTGCACGGCGTTGCCGAACGGGTCGAAGACCGCGGCGATGTCGAGGTCCACCGGGACGCGGTGCACCCACACGTTCGTCGCGGGCAGTGCCACGTACTCGGCGAAGGCGCCGTCCCGGCCGACGCCGAGCCCGACCGTGGCGCGGCACAGGTGACGGCGGCCGGCGAGGCAGTTGCGGCACTTGCCGCAGACCAGGTGGCCCTCGCCGCTGACCAGGTCGCCGGCCGCGATGTCGGCCACGTCGCGGCCGGTGGCGACCACCTCGCCGACGAATTCGTGGCCGATCGTCAGCGGGGTGGCGAGTGCCTGCTGCGCCCAGCCGTCCCAGGCGCGGATGTGCAGGTCGGTGCCGCAGATGCCGGTGCGGAGCACCTTGATCAGTACGTCGCCCGGGCCGATGGCCGGTTCCGGCACCTCCGTGAGCCAGAGGCCCGGCTCCGCCTTCTGCTTGACCAGTGCCTTCACCGCGACGGCTCCCGTACGTAAGAGTGCATGACGTGTCGGGGGCAGTGATGTTCCGGCCACCCGATCTCCGCCGGAAAATCTTCCGTACGACGGGCGCCGGGTCCATCGAGGTTTTCTTAAGCGCGGTGACAGCTGATCTTCACGCCCCGCCGCGGGCCCGCGGCGGGGCGGACGGGCCACGGCCCGGGTCAGGAGAAGATCGCGTGGACCTGGTCGACCGCCTCGGGCCCGTACCCGACCGTGCCGACCGGGACCGCGCCGTCGATCGCGTCGATGATCCGGCCGGCCCAGACCGGCCCGAAACCGCCGCACAGCTCGATCAGTTGGACCCCGTCGGCCACCAGCTTGCGGGCGGCCTCGACGCCCTCCTCGGGCTTGGTCACCCCGATGAACACGCTGCGGCAGGCGCCGGTGTCCACGACGTTGACCTCGCCGCCGGCGGCGCTGCCGGCCGCCGTGTAGATGAACCCCCAGTGGGTGAGTGCCATGCCGTGGACCTCCCGTGGTCGTGGCGATCGCCCGGTCGTGGTGATCGCCGAGGGCACCAGCCAAGCAGAGCCGGGGCGCCGAGGGCACGGATTCGGTCACGCCCCGCCGGTCACACCCCGCCGGTCCCGCGCGGGCCGGGCGCGGGAGTGTAGGGCGCCGGGGACGCGGCCGGCGGAATTCATCACAGGTTGAGCGGGCCTGAGCCGGGGGTGCGGCGGACTCCGTAGGACTGGATGCAACCACACACGGGGCGCGCCGCGCCGCACCACGGCGCTCCGTGTGCTCCGTTCCTGTGCGGCCCCTGGAGGTCAGTGAAGTGAGCCACCGACATGTGAACAAGCGGACCGGCGTCGTCATCGGTGCCGCCGCGGCCGCCGTCATGGGCGCGGCGATCCTGCTCCCCAACGCCAACGCGAGCACCGACCGGCCGCCGGCCCCGCGCACCTTCAGCGCCTCCGCGGCGACACAGCTGGCGACGGCCCTGAAGTCGGACCTCGGCGGTGACAACGCCGGCTGGTACCTGGACGGCGCCAACGGCCACCTGGTGATGAACGTGCTGTCGCAGGACGCCGCCGAGCGGGTGCAGGCCAAGGGGGCGGTCGCCAGGGTCGTGCACAACAGCATGACCGCGCTGAAGGCGGGGACGAAGACGCTGCGCGAGACCGCCTCGGTCCCCGGCACCGCCTGGTCGATCGACCCGCGGACCAACAAGATCGTGGTGGTCGCCGACAAGACGGTCACCGGCGCGAAGATGGCCACGCTCTCCAAGGCCACCCGCGGGATGGGCGCGGGCATGGTCACCGTCAAGCGGTCGCAGGGCGAGTTCCGGCGGTTCGACGGCGGGGCGACGGGCGAGGACCCCGGGACCCCGCCGGGCGGCGACGGACAGAACGGGGGCCAGGGGGCCGACGGGGGCCAGGGAGCCAACGGCGGCCAGGCGAACGGAGGACAGCAGAGCGGCGGTCAGGGCAACGGCGGACAGGGCGGTGGGCAGGGCGACGGCGGACAGGGCAACGGCGGGCAGCAGGGCGGCGGTTCGGCCGCGGGGCCGATCGGCGGCAGCGCCATCTTCGGCGGCAACGCCCGCTGTTCGCTGGGGTTCAACGTCACGGTGAAGGGGGCGCCCGCCTTCCTGACGGCGGGCCACTGCGGCAACGACTCCCCCACCTGGTCCGCGGACCAGGGCGGCAGCCAGCCGCTCGGCAGCGTGCAGGACTCGCAGTTCCCCAAGACCGACTTCGCGATCGTCACCTACGACGACAAGAGCGCCCAGCCGCAGAGCGCGGTGGACCTGGGCAACGGCTCCACCCAGCAGATCACCAAGGCCGCGGAGGCCGCCGTCGGCATGAAGGTGCAGCGCTCGGGGTCCACCACCGGGGTGCACGACGGCACCGTCACCGGGCTGGACGCCACGGTCAACTACGGCAACGGCGACATCGTCAACGGCCTCATACAGACGGACGTCTGCGCCGAGCCGGGCGACAGCGGCGGCTCGATGTTCGCCGGTGACGCCGCCGTCGGACTGACCTCGGGCGGCAGCGGCGACTGCACCCAGGGCGGCGAGACCTTCTTCCAGCCGGTCACCGACGCGCTCAAGGCCACCGGAGCGGAGATCGGCGCCGGCGGAGGCGACGGCAGCGGAGGCGCCGCCGCGGGCGGCGCGGGCGGCGCGGGCGGCGACCAGGGCGCCGGTGGCGATCAGAGTGCCGGCGGGGACCAGAGCGCCGGTGGTGACCAGAGTGCGGGTGCCGACCAGGGTGCCGGCAGTGCCCAGAGTGCCGGGGGTGATTCGCTGACCGATTCGCTGAACTGATCCCGACGTCCGGCCAGGACGTCCGACCACAGCATCCGAGAGCACCATCGGACAACGACATCCGACAACGCCATCCGACAGCGACGTCTGACGGCAACGTCTGACGGCAACACCCGGCAGTAACGGCGCAGTTGACGCCCCGCCCGCCCCCATCCCCAGGGCGGGCGGGGACGTTGGTGGCGACGGGATCCTTGAGTGCGGCGGAACCATAGCGACCGCCTGGGACGCGGTGTCAGAATACCGGCCCTACTCCGACCCGTCCTCAGGGGCACCATGGCGTCGAACGAACTCGATTCCCAGATCCCCGTCTTCCGCGGAGCAGGCCATCTGCTCCGTCTGATCGCCGACCTGACCCGCAGGCCACGCCGGCGGGAGTGTCCGGAACCGGTGCGGCACCGCGGCGTGGCGCAGGGCCGGGAGGGCCTGCCGGTGCTCTGCCTGGTGGCCGGTCCGGACCACACCGCACTCGCCAAGGGCATCGGCTACTTCCTCAGCCACGCCGATCCGCGCCGGGTGCCGCACGTGCTCCACGACCTCGCGGCCGGCGCGCCACGGTCCGAGCCGGAGTCCGTCGAGGCGGTGCGGCGGACCCTGGAACGGCTGGCGCAGGGCTTCGCCCGAAGCGTCAACGGCAGTGACGGCCGGGTCCGCTTCCGCCGGTTCGGCCTGGTCAACTGGCTGACCCAGGTGGGCACCGGCAACCGCCCGGACGACCTGGGCGACATGGAGGGCACCGACCACACCCTGTTACAGGGGCTGCGGGAGCGGGAGTTCCGGCGGCGGCGGATGTTCGGGCTGCTGCGCTCCCCGGAGACCGAGCTGGCGGTCGACGGCAAGGTGCCCTGGTGGGTGTGGCTGTTCGCGGTGCACGTCTTCCCGCTCGCCTGGTTCCGGGTCCGCCGCGGCCTGGGCCGGGAGTACCGCTGGCTGCTCAACCAGCCCTACCTCGCCCCGCGCGACCCGGGCACCTTCATCGGCTTCGCCGAGCGGCTGACCGCACCGCACAACCAGGTCGAGGACCCGGAGCAGTTGCGGAAGCTGATGGTCAACGCGTTCCTGGAGGATCTGCGGGTCGCCTTCCGCCGCCGTCCGTGGCGGCCCCGTACGGCCCGGCGCACCGCGTACTGCGTCGCGCTGCTCGACGGGGTGGGCCCGGACACCTGCGGTCATGCGCTGCTCCAGGCCGTCATCGACGTCCGCAACGAGACCGGCGCCTTCGACCCGCTGCTGATCATCGCCTGCGGTGCCGAGCCGCCGGCCGAGGGCAGCCGGGCCCGGGCGGACTGGGGCCGCAGCGAGCTGTGGGAGCTGACCGACCGGCTCTACGGCGGCTGGCGGGACACCTTCCTGCACCAGGGCCGGGCCCGCAACCGCGCCCCCTGGTACCTGCCGGTCAGCGTGCCGCGGCTGATGCCGCCGTCCGAGGAGAGCTACGAGCTGACCCGGCGGCTGGAGGTGGCGCAGGATGCACGGCTGCGGATCCCCGAACCACCGTTGTGGGCGCGCCGGGTGGTGTCCGTCGTGGCGGTCTGCGCGGTCACCGTCGCCCTCCTGGGCGCGGGCGGCCTGGTGCTGGGCGCGGAGCGCCGGTACCGGCAGGCGCACTGCGGGCTCGGCCGGTTCAACGCCGACGCGGAGACCCTGCGCACCGCGGAGACCGGTGAGTGCATCGGGGTGGCCCGGCACGGTTTCACCTTCCACTCCCCCGATCCGTCGCTGGACCGGACCCTGCAGAAGATCTACGACCAGAACGCCCTCGCCGAGCAGGCGCATGCGGCGTCCCCGGAGCGGCCCTTCGTCACGCTGGTGCATCTGTCCGCGCTGCTCAGCGTCTCGGGCAAGCTCACCGGACAACTCGCCTACGGGCGCGAGGCGTTGCAGGGGGCGGCGAGCGCGCAGTCCCGGCAGCTGCGCAGCAGCGGGGCCACCGAGCCGATCCTGCGGATCTTCCCCGCGAACGCCGGGTCGGGGATGCGGTTCGGCACGCGGGTGGTGGAGATCCTGGACCGCCTCAAGCAGCAGGACGCGTCCCTGGTGGGGGTCACCGGGCTGGACCAGAGCCGGGAGGCGACCAACCGGACGATCCGGAAGCTGACCGCGGTGGGGCTGCCGATGGTGGCGACCACGCTGTCCGCGGACTCGCTGGTGCGCCAGTCCCCGATGTACTTCCAGGTGTCGCCGCAGAACACCCGGGAGGCGGAGGTCGCCGCGGCCTACGCCGACCACGTGGTGCGGACCGGTGCGGGCAGACCGGCCCGGCGGGTGCGGATCATCGCGTCCGCCGATCCCAGCGACACCTACAGCCGGACGCTCAGCGACGACGTCGAACGGCGTTTCCGGGCGCGGGAGTTCGCGGTGGAGCGGACGTCGTTCACGCCGCCCCCGCCGCCCGGCCAGGAGCCCTCGTCGGACGCCCCGGGCCCCGGCACGGTGGGGCAGCGGAGCTGTTCGTACCCGGGGGTGGTGTTCTTCGCGGGGCGCTCGGAGGACTTCGAGTCGCTGCTCGGCGGGATCAACGAGTCCTGCAACTCCGCTCCGCCGGTGCTGATCGGCGGTGACGACGTGGCCCGGCTGGCGGCGGACGCGGACCGCCGGGGGCACTATCCGGGGATCCCGTACGACTTCCTGGACTTCACGCTCGGATCGGCGCACTGCGACGGCACCAGCGAGCTGTACGCGGAGCTGAGCCGGCTGTTCCCCGAGGACTGCGCGAAGGTCCCCAACTCCTCGCTCGACGGGCATGCGGCGCTCGGGTTCGACGCGGTGAAGCTGTACGTCAACGCGGTCAAGCAGCTGCGGGAGGAGGCCGCGCAGATGCCGCTGACACCGCCCGCGGTGTGGCATGCGATCAGCGGGGTGCACGGGGACGGGGCGCTCGACGGGGCGAGCGGGATCATCAGCTTCGGCGGTGAGGTGGACCGCCAGGTGCCGCTGGACAAGCTGCTGTCGGTGCAGCACATCGACAAGAGCGGGCGGCCCGTCCAGGCGGGATTCTGCGGCCGGGTCGGCGGGCGCAAGCAGGCGGCGTGGTGTCCCGCGCTGGAACGGGAGGAGGGCTGAGGCGGGCTGACGCACCGGCCGGCCGGGGCGCGGTCCGGCGCGGGTCAGGGGGCTTCGGACGAGGTGACGGTGAACAGGCCGCCGTCGGGGTCGCGGACGACGGCCTGGCTGCCGTTGCCGTCGGCGGTCGCGGTCACCGGGGTGACGGTCCCGCCGGCGGCGACCGCGGCGGCGGTCACCTTCTCGATGTCCTCGACCGGGAAGTGCACGTGCCAGCGCGGCCGCACCCGCGGGTCCGGGGCGGCCTCCACCCCGCCGCCGCGCAGGGTGGCCACGGTGTGGGTGCCGTCGTGCACGATGACCTGGTCGTGTTCGTAGGTGACGTCGCAGCCGCCGGGCCGGCCGGAGGCCCATTCGAAGACCTCGGCGTAGAAGATGGCGGCCTCGAAGGCGTCGCGGGTGCGCAGTTCCAGGCAGGCGGGGGCGCGGCCCTGCCCGACCGACCAGGCGAGGGTCTGGCCCTCCCAGAAGCCGAAGGTGGCGCCGTCCCGGTCGGCGGCCAGCGCGGCCCGTCCGGGGCCGAGCTTGAGCGGGCCGACCGCGACGGTCGCGCCGCGCTCGCGGATCCGGTCGGCGGTCACATCGGCGTCCTCCACCGCGAAGTACGACGTCCAGGCCACCGCGACCTGGAAGCTCTGGGCGAGGGCGCCCATGCCGGCCACCGGCTGCCCGTCGGCCATCGCGACGGAGAACTCCTGGCCGAGGCTGGCCGGGCGGAACCGCCAGCCGAGGACGGCGGAGTAGAACTCCTGCGCCGATTCGAGATCGCGGGCCATCAGGCTCACCCAGCACGGAGCGCCGCGCACCGGGGTCGTGGGGCCATGGGCCGACATGACATCTGCCTCCTGTCGCTTCGCACCCCCACCGGACCCCCTCCCACTGTGCCAGCGACGCAGCGGGGCCGCACCGGGGCGCCCCGCGCGGGGCAGCGCAGTTGTGCCGGTCTTGATCAGGCTCGATGCTGTAGGTACTGAACCGGGCTGGGTTGATGCCATGAACGCATGGAACGCGGCGGAGATCGCCGACTTCCGTGGTCCCCTCGACGTCACCAGGGCGGCCACAGCGGTGCTCGACGCCCGGGACCTGGTCATCGGGTGGAGTCCGGCGGCCCAGCGGCTGCTCGGCTACCGGCCGGAGGAAGTCATCGGGCGCCCCTGCGAGACGTTCTTCCCCGGCGCCGAGGCGGCCGGGAGCGCGTGGCCCGGGCAGTCGGCACCCACCTCGCTGAGCATCGACCGGCCGGGGACGGCACGGCACCGGGACGGCCGGCTGCTGCGGGTGGCGGTCACCACCTGTGCGCTGGAGACCGCGCCCGGCGGCTCCGCGCCCGGAGCGCCGGCCTGCATCCTGGTGGCGACCGCTCTGGACGCGCAGCAGGAGTGGGAGTCCCGGCAGGCGATGCTGCACGGGCTGGCCACCCAGTCGCCGGTGGGGCTGGGCATCTACGACACCGATCTGCGGGTGACCTGGGGGAACTCCGCGTTCGTGCGGGAGATCGGGCTGCCGCTGCGGGAGTTCCTCGGCACCCGGGCCGAGGCGCTGTACCCGGGCGGCGAGTTCGTGACGGAGGGGTACCCGCGCACGCTCGACGCGGTGATGCAGCAGGTCCTGGAGACCGGTGAGCCGGTCCTCGACCTGCACTTCGTCGGCCAGCAGCCGTCCGAGCCGGGCCCGGACCACGTGTGGTCGTGCTCCTACTACCGGCTGCAGGACGCCCACGGGCAGGTCCTCGGGGTGTGCGAGGACGCCTTCGACATCACCGACCGCTACCAGGCGCAACGCCGGCTGAACCTGCTGGTGGCGGCCGGCACCCGGATCGGGACGACGCTCGACATGACGGTCACGGCCCGGGAGATCACCGAGGTCGCGGTCCCGGACTTCGCCCGGACGGTCACCGTGGACCTGGTGCGCCCGGTGCTGGAGGGCGAGGAGCCGGCGCCGGGGGACGGTACGGTGCCGCCGCTGGTGCGGGTGGCCACGCGCAGCGCCGGTGACCCGCCGGACGCCGTGCCGCACGGCCCGTACGGCATCGAGTATCCGCCGGGGTCGCTGCCGTACCGCAGTCTGTCCTCCGGGGGGATGGTGCGGGCGGAGAACTCCATGGTGGTGCCGCTGCGGGCGGGTGGCGCCCCGATGGGGCTGGTCACCTTCACGCGGGGCGCGCACCCGTCGGTGTTCGACAAGGGCGAGATCGAGCTCGCCGACGAGCTGGCCACCCGGACGGCGGTGTGCCTGGACAACGCCCGCCGCTTCACCCGGGAGCACACCGCCGCGCTGGCCCTGCAGCGCAACCTGCTGCCGCAGCACGTGCCGGAGCAGTCCGCGGTCGACGTGGCGTACCGCTATCTGCCCAGTGACGACCGGGCCGGGGTGGGCGGCGACTGGTTCGATGTGATCGGGCTGTCCGGGACCCGGGTCGGGCTGGTGGTGGGGGACGTGGTGGGCCACGGCCTGGAGGCGGCGGCGACCATGGGGCGGCTGCGGACGACGGTCCGCGCGCTGGCCCAGCTGGACCTGTCGCCCGACGAGCTGCTGAGCCGGCTGGACGACCTGGTGGGGCAGCCCGCGGAGGAGGGCGCGGGCCAGGTCGGCACCACCACCGGCCCGGACGACGTGGCCACCGGCGTGACCTGCCTCTACGCGGTCTACGACCCGGTGTCGCGGCGCTGCACCATGGCCCGGGCCGGTCATCTGCCGCCGGCCGTGGTCGACCCGTCGGGCACGATGTTCTTCCCCGAACTGCCGGCCGGTCCGCCGTTGGGCCTGGGCGGGCTGCCGTTCGAGTCGCTGGATCTCGAACTGCCGCCGGGCAGTCTGGTCGCGCTGTTCACCGATGGGCTGGTGGAGTCGCCGCACCGGGACGTCGACGAGGGGCTGGCGGTCCTGAGCCGGGTGCTGGGCGAGCACCACCGGCCGCTGGAGGAGCTGTGCGACCGGGCGATGGCCGAGCTGCTGCCGGACGGGCCGGCCGCCGACGACTCGGCGCTGCTGCTGGTGCGCACCCGGGAGCTGGACGCGCGGCAGGTGGCGGCCTGGGAGCTGCCGGCCGAGCCGGCCGCGGTGGGCGCGGCCCGGGAGCTGGCGACCGCGCAGCTGCGGGAGTGGGGCCTGGAGGAGCTGTCGTACGCGACCGAGCTGGCGGTCAGCGAGCTGGTCACCAATGCGGTGCGGCACGCCTCGGGGCCGCTGCACCTGCGGCTGCTGCGCGATCTGACGCTGCTGACCGAGGTGTCCGACACCGGGCACACCTCGCCGCACCTGCGCCACGCGGCCAGTGAGGACGAGGGCGGGCGGGGGCTGTTCATCGTCGCGCAGCTGGTGCAGCGCTGGGGCACCCGGTACACGCCGTACGGCAAGACCATCTGGACCGAGCAGGCCTTCCCGGCGCGGTATCCCGGGGCGCCGCGGCCGGTGGCCTGAGCGGGTGCGGGGGCCGCGGCCCGGCGTCGTCGTGCGGGTGTTCGGTACCCGCCCCATCATGGAACCAAGCGAGGTCCCGGCGACCCGGCGGGCGCGGACGAAGGAGGACCTGTGACGACCAACGGCAAGGAGCAGCCGGCCGAGCACCGGCCGGCCGAGCTGTACACCGGCAGCGAGCGGCCCTACGACCCGGAGGACCTGGTACGGGCGTCCGGGCGCGAGCCGACCCCGTCGAGCCTGGCCTGGGCCAGGCGGCTGATGGACGAGGAGGGGCCGGGCGTCATCGAGCGGTATCTGCCGTGACGGCCGCGCGCTCCGGGGGACGCTCCTGAGGGTCTTCTTCCGGATCTCCCCGACGGCCCCGCGCCGGCTGCTGCTGCGGCGCGGGATTGCGGAGGCGCAGGGATGGACATCGAGATCCTGGCGGCCGGTGCGCTCGGCGGTGTCCGGGTCGAGCGCTGGGCGCGGGCGCTGTCCGCGCCCGGCCGGCCGGCCCATCCGGTGCTGTCCCCGGACTTCGCGCGGGCGGTCGGCGGGGTCCGGCCGGCCGCCCGGGTGGCGGTGCTGGAGAGCGACGGGCGGTGCGGCTGGCTGGGCTTCGAGGAGCGCGGGCACGGCGTCGGCGAGGTCATCGGCAAGGGCTTCACGGACGTGGGCGGGCTGGTCTGCGAGCCCGGGCTGCCGCGGCCCGACTACCGTGCCGTGCTGGCCGCCTGCGGGCTGGCGGTGTGGCGGTTCGTGCAGGCCGAGCCGGCCGGTCCGCCGCTCGGCGGGGCGGGTACCGCGGTGCCGCCCGGGGTCCGGCTGCTGGGACGGGTGCCCAGTCCGCTGGCCGATCTGACCGAGGGCTACGAGGCCCACCGCACGGCCGTCCGGCGCCGTTCGCCCGCCTCGGCGAAGTCCCTGCGCAAGCACGAGAACCGGCTGGCGCGCGGTGAGGTGCCGGTGCGGTACGTCTTCGACGAGCGCGATCCGCGGCTGCTGGCGACGATGCTGCGCTGGAAGTCGGCGCAGTACCGGGCGAGCGGCTGGTCCGATCCGCTGGCCGCGGAGCGCGGTACGGAGCTGGCGCGGGTCCTGGCGGGGCTGCGCACGCCGACGTGCACGGGCGCGCTGTCCGTGCTGTACCTCGGCGACGAGCCGGCGGCGATGCAGCTCACGCTGCGTTCGGCGACCGTGCTGACCTGTTGCGTCACCGCCTTCGACCACCGGTACGCGGCGCATTCGCCGGGGACGGTGCTGCTCGGCCGGGTGATCGCGACCGCGGCGGAACGGGGGGTGACCACCGTCGACCTGGGCACCGGCGACTCGGAGTACAAGCAGGCGTTCACCACCGAGGAACGCACCCTGCCGCAGGGCCTGTTGTGGCGGCCGACGCTGGTGGCGGGCGGCGCCCTGCTGCACGACGCGGCCGAGCGCACGGCACGGGACTTCATCACCGCCCGGCCGTGGCTGCGGTCCCGGGTGCGGGGCGCGCTGCGGCGCTACGGGTCACTGCGCGGCTGAACGGGCAAGCGGCCAGGGCGGGTTGGCCGGGCGCGGGGCGGGTCATGCGGCGACGGCGGCGTCCTCGGACAGCAGGAACGCCGTGTTCACCAGCGCGACATGGGTGAACGCCTGCGGGGTGTTGCCCAGTTGGCGGCGTTGCGCGGGGTCCCATTCCTCGGAGAGCAGTCCGACGTCGTTGGCCGCCGACAGCACCCGGGTGAAGAGTTCCCGGGCGGCGTCCCGGCGGCCGGTCGCGGCCAGCGCGTCGGCGAGCCACAACGAGCAGGCCAGAAAGGCGCCTTCGGTGCCGGGCAGTCCGTCGACCGCGGTCCGTCCCACGTAGCGGCGGAGGAAGCCGGCGTCGTCGAGGCCGTCGCGCACCGCGTCGACGGTGCGCACGACCCGGGGGTCGTCGGGCGGCAGGAAGCCGGTCTTGACGATGAACAGGGTGGCCGCGTCCAGCTCCCGGCTGCCGTAGTGCTGGACGAACACCCCGCGTTCCCGGTCGTAACCGTGCGCGCAGACGTCGGCGTGCACCGCGTCGCGCATCGCCTGCCAGCGGTCGACGGGGGCCGGGAGGCCGGTCAGCCGCGCCATCCGGACCGCCCGGTCCGCGGCGACCCAGGACATGACCTTGGAGTGCACCCAGTGCCGGCGGCCGCCGCGGCCCTCCCACAGGCCCTCGTCCGGGTCCTGCCAGTGCGCCTCGATGAAGGACATCAAGGTCCGCAGCAGGCCCCAGACATGGCGTTCCATCGGGATGCCGGCCCCCAGCGCGAGGTAGAGGGTGTCGACGACCTCGCCGTAGATGTCGAGCTGGAGCTGGTCGACGGCGGCGTTGCCGAAGCGGACCGGGGCGGAGTGCTCGTAGCCGGGCAGCCACTCGGCGGCGGTCTCGGGCAGCCGCCGTTCACCGGCGACGCCGTAGACGCTCTGCAGGTCCCGCGGGTCGCCGGCGATGGCCCGTACCAGCCACTGCCGCCAGGCGGCCGCCTCCTCGCGGAAGCCGCCGCGCAGCAGGGCGGACAGCGTCATGCTGGAGTCGCGCAGCCAGCAGAAGCGGTAGTCCCAGTTGCGGACGCCGCCGAGGTGTTCGGGCAGGGAGGCGGTGGCGGCGGCGACGATCCCGCCGGTCGGCCGGTAGGCGAGGGCCTTGAGGGTGATCAGGGAGCGCAGGACGGCCTCGCGCCAGGCGCCGTCGTAGCGGCAGCCGGCCGTCCAGCGCCGCCAGGCGTCGGTGGTCTCCCGCAGCGCCCGGTCCGGGTCGATCCGGTGCGCGTTGGGCAGGTGGGAGGGCTGCCAGGTCAGGACGAACGGCACCCGCTCGCCGGCCCGTACGGTGAACTCCGAGCGGGTGCTGGTGTCATGGCCGTAGGTGTGCACGCCGGGGGCGAGCCGCAGCCAGGCGGAGTCCGGGCCGGCGACCGCGATGCGGTGGTGCTCGGTGCGCCGCACCCAGGGCGCGATCCGGCCGTAGTTGAAGCGGAGTCGCAGGTCGCCACGCATGTCGACGCTGCCGCGCAGGCCCTCGACGAGGCGGACCAGTCTCGGTGACTGGTCGCGCTGCGGCATGAAGTCGACGACCCGGACGGCGCCGTCCGGGGTCTG
Source organism: Streptomyces sp. NPDC048197 (assembly GCF_043202395.1). Classification (NCBI taxonomy): domain Bacteria; kingdom Bacillati; phylum Actinomycetota; class Actinomycetes; order Kitasatosporales; family Streptomycetaceae; genus Streptomyces; species Streptomyces sp. NPDC048197. Next base: position 106,598 of record NZ_JBIDAJ010000011.1, on the reverse strand, counting down.
CCAGGTGCTCTCCAGGACCAGGGTGTCGCCGCGGTAGGCGCGGCCGTCGCACGGCCCGCCGGACACCGGGGCGATCCGCCAGTGGCCCTGCCGCTCGTCGCCGAGGAGGGCGGCGAAGCAGCTGGGCGAGTCGAAGCGGGGCAGGCACATCCAGTCGATCGAGCCGTCCCGTCCGACCAGGGCGGCGGTCTGCAGGTCGCCCAGCAGGGCGTAGTCCTCGATGCGTCCGGGCATGGCGTCCCCTCGGAGGTTTCCATTCTGCGCGCGACGGCGGCGGGGCGCGCGGTCCGCCCGTGCGGCGTACACTCCACGGCGCCCGACTGGCCCGCTTGCGGTGGATATGAGATCGTAGGAGGCTTTTTTCTGCAGCGTGGGATCCCCCTCACACGGGGAGGAGGGACGCTCCATGACGCGGCGGCGGTGGGTGCCCGAGGGCACCGACCAGGACGTTCCGAACGTCGCCCGGGTCTACGACTGCTACCTGGGCGGTTCGCACAACTTCGCGGCGGACCGGGAGCTGGCCCGGGAGGCCGTCGAGATGTGGCCGGACCTGCCGCTGATCATGCGCGCGAACCGGGCCTTCATGCGGCGGGCCGTGCAGTTCCTCGCCGGGGAGGGCATCACCCGCTTCCTGGACATCGGCTCCGGACTCCCCACGTTCGGCCCGGTCCACGAGGTGGCGCGGGTGGTGCAGCCGAAGGCACGGGTGGTGTACGTGGACATCGACCCGGTGGCCGTGCAGCACAGCAGACTGCTGGTGGCCGGTGACCCGCTGTGTGCGGTGGTCGAGGCCGACATGCGGGATCCCGCGGGGCTGCTGGGGCGGCCCGCGGTGGCGGAACTACTGCGTCCGCGCGAGCCGGTGGCGGCGCTGCTGCTGGCCGTGCTCCACTTCGTGACGGACGAGGAGGACCCGGCGCGGATCGTCCGGGAGCTGACCGCCGCGCTGCCGCCGGGCAGTGCCCTGGCGCTGTCGCACGGGTCGCGGGAGGGCCGGCCCGATCTGGTGGAGAAGCACGAGGACCTCTACGCACGGGCGTCGGCGCCGCTGACCATGCGTACGCGGGAGCAGATCGTGGCGCTGTTCGACGGATTCCGGCTGCTGGAGCCCGGGGTGGTCTACCTGCCCGAGTGGCGTCCGCAGGATCCCGCGTCGGTGGGCTCGCATCCGGAGCTGATCAGCGGCCTGGCGGGAGTGGGGCTGAAACCGTGAGTTCCCTGGCCGGGGGGCGCGTGGACGCCGCCGCGGTCCGCTTCCGCGACTCCTGGTCCCGGCTGTTGCGGCAGGGCCACGGCGCCGCGGTGAGCCCGGGGGTCCTGGGCCCGCTGGTGTACCGCACGGCCGAGCTGCTCAGCCGGGCCCACGGGGAGGAGCCGTTCGATCCGGGGCCGGCCGAGCGGGCCGGGGCGCTGCTGGTGGAGGCCCAGTTCACCGATCCCGTGGTGCTCGCCCACGCCGTCGAGCTGCTCCAGGAGTGGCCGGCGCCGGACGGCCGGGGGCCCGCGCTGACCGGGGCGTTCGCGGCGGGCTGGTCGGCCGCGCTGCGCGACCGGATGCTGCGGGAGCAGGAGGCGATCCGGCGCGCGGTGGACCTGGCGCGGCGGGACGCGGAGCGGGCGCTGTACGCGTCGGAGACCCGGTTCCGGGCGATGTTCGAGCGCGCGGCGATCGGCATCGGCTTCGCGGACCTGGACGGGACGCTCATCGCGGTGAACGGCGCGCTGCAGGAGATGTTCGCGGCCACCGCCGAGGACATGCGCGGGCTCAACGTCGAATCGCTGGTCCACCCCGACGACTCGGCCGGTGTCTGGGAGACCTACCACGCGCTGGTCAGGGGCGAGCGGGAGAACTTCCAGTGCGACAAGCCGTACTTCCGGCGGGACGGCGAGGTGCTCTGGACGCATCTGACGGTCTCACTGATCCGCGACGAACAGGGCACGCCCCGTTACCAGGTGGCGATGCTGGAGGACATCACCGACCAGCACCGGCTGCAGGAACGGCTGCGCCATCAGGCCACGCACGATCCGCTGACCGGGCTGCCGAACCGGACGGCGTTCTTCGAGCGGCTGGAGGCGCTGTTCGACGATCCGGGGCCGGGGGCGCGGTTCGGGCTGTGCTCGTTGGACCTGGACGGCTTCAAGAACATCAACGACAGCCTGGGCCATGACGCGGGCGACCAGCTGCTGGGGGCGGTCGCGGACCGGCTGCACTCCGGGGTGGCGCCGCTGGGTCACCTGGTGGCGCGGCTGGGCGGGGACGAGTTCGCGGTCCTGATGGAAGGGAGCCAGGGGCCCCAGGAGGGCATCGCGGTGGCCCAGCGGGTGCTGGGGTCGCTGGCGCCGCCCTTCCTGATCGGCGATCAGCAGCTGGTGGTCAGGGCCAGCATGGGAGTGGTGGAGCAGCCGGTCTCCGCGACGACGGCGAGCGCCGCGATGCGCAGCGTGGACCTGACGCTGTACCGGGCGAAGAAGGAGGGCCGCGGCCGCTGGACGCTGTTCGATCCGCAGCGCAACGCGGTGGCGGTGAGCCAGTACGCGATGTCGGTGCGGATTCCGATGGCGCTGGACCGCGGGGAGTTCTTCCTCGACTACCAGCCGCTGTGCGCACTGGACGACGGGGCGATGGTGGCGGTGGAGGCGTTGGTGCGCTGGCGCCATCCGGAGCTGGGGGTGCTGGGCCCGGACGAGTTCATCACCACGGCCGAGGACAGCGGGCTGATCATCCCGCTGGGCCGCTGGGTGCTGCTGCACGCCTGTGAGCAGGCGGCGCGCTGGGCGGCGCGGTTCGGTGACGCGGCGCCGCGGATGAACGTCAATCTGGCGGTGCGGCAGGCCCGTAACGCCGGGCTGATCGCGGACATCGACCGGATCCTGCGGTCGAGCGATCTTGATCCGGGCCGGCTGCAGCTGGAGATCACCGAGAGCGCGATGCTCGGCCCGCGGGACCCGGCGCTGCAGGCGCTGCACGAGCTGGTCGGCATGGGGGTCTCGCTGACCGTGGACGACTTCGGCACCGGCTGGTCGAACCTGGCGTACCTGCGGGACCTGCCGGTCTCCGGGCTGAAGATCGACGGGTCGTTCGTGTCCGAACTGCACGCGTCCGGAGAGGATCCGGTGGGCTGGCGGATCATCGGCGGCATGGTGTCGCTGGCGCATTCGCTGGGGCTGTCGGTGACGGCGGAGGGCGTGGAGACGGCCGCGGACGCACAGCGGTTGCGGTCGATCGGCTGTGACTGCGCACAGGGCTGGTACTACGGCCGTCCGGTGCGTCCCGGGGAGATCACCCGGCGGATCGTCGAGGCGGCGGGCGGCACCCGCGCCGACGGGGAGGGCTGAACGGCCCCACGAACCCCCGAAGATAATTTCTCCGGCATTTTGGACATATCCCCTTGACGCGGTGCCGAGGACCTGCCCATGATGGGGCCCTGGCACCCCCGTAGGCAGCGCGGGCAACGCCCCGCAAGCCCCAACGGACAGCACATTCGCCAGTTGTGGTGGTCGACGCTTCCAGCGTCCGAGAACGACCGGCGCCTCATCGCCCGGGCACAGCGACCGAGTTCCTCACCGAGGCACTCCTGCGTCGCGTCCCCGCAGCTCGTTCTCCTTCGGTTCGCGGGTGTACCGCGCCTTCTCGAACAGGCCCCGGCGGCAGCGCCGCCGGTGTACGCCCCTCATCTTCCGGTACGTCCTGCGGCTTTCCGGCCCGGGCGTCCGTTGCCGCTTCGTGAGGCACGCTCATGAGTACCACCCTGCCCTCGGGCATGATCCAGCGCACCGTCGACGGCGGGCGTCCGCTGCGCCGCTCCAGCGACCGCATCACCAGTCCGCTCCCGATGCGGCGCGACAGCGACCTCCCACCGATCTCACACACCGTCAGTTTGGTGATTCCGGCGCACAACGAGGCCCGCAACGTCCCGTGGGTGTTCAACCAGATCCCGCCCTCCGTCGACGAGGTGATCCTGGTCGACGGCGCGTCCGACGACGCGACCGTGCGGATGGCCGCGCACTGCCTGCCGTCCGTCCACGTGGTCCAGCAGACCGGCCACGGCAAGGGTGACGCACTGCGCACCGGCTTCCTGGCCGCGACCTGCGAATACATCGTCATGATGGACGCCGACGGCAGCATGTGGCCCGGCGAGATCCCGCACTTCGTGCACTTCCTCGACAACGGCTTCGACTTCGTCAAGGGCTCCCGCTTCATCGGCGGCGGCGGCTCGCTCGACCTGACCCCGGTGCGCTCGCTGGGCAACCGTGCGCTGCTCACCGTCGTCAACCGGATCTACCACGTCACCCTGACCGATCTGTGCTACGGCTTCTGCGCCTTCCGCCGCACCTTCCTCGACGACCTGCACCCGCAGGCGCCCGGGTTCGAGATCGAGGCGGAACTGATCGCCCACGCACTGCGGCTGGGACTCCGCATCGCCGAAGTGCCCAGCCTGGAACTTCCCCGCCGCAGCGGGCGCTCGCATCTGCATGCCGTCTCCGACGGCCGCCGGGTGCTGCGGACGCTGCTCGCCGAACGCCCCGGTGGCCGGCGCACAGCACCCCTGGGAGCGGGGAAGCGATGAACGGCCTCGGTCCGCGCACCGCAGCGGCCTGCCCCGGTCTCGCCGCCCGCGATTCGCTCTACACCCCCGCTCATGTCGTCGAGCTGGACCTGGCGGCGCCCGGTGAGCTGCGCTCACCCGGCGGCGCACCGGCCGCCGCCCCGGGTGGACGCGTGTTGGCGTTGGTGCGGCTGCAAGGACACCCGCTCGGCATGGTCAGCGCCCACGGTGTGCTCGGGGACACCACCGGCCTGTACCACGCGCTGGCCGAAGCCGCGCATCGCCAACTGACCACCACGGCCGCCCCGGAGGCACCCCGGACCGGTCCCGGTCGTCCGGCCCGGGGCCCGGGAGCGGCCGCACCGCCCGTGGTCACCGTCATCGTCGCCACCCACAACCGTCCCGGGATGCTGCGCCAGTGCCTGGACTCGCTGCTGCGGAGCCGGCATCCCTCGTACGAGATCGTGGTGGTCGACAACGCGCCGCGCGACGACGCCGCCGAGCGGCTGGTGCGTGACCGTTATCCGTCCCGGGTCAGGTATGTGAGGGAATCCATGGCGGGCCTGGCCCGGGCGCACAACCGCGGACTGCGGGCCGCCCGCGGCCGGATCTGCGCCTTCACCGACGACGACACCCTGGCCGACCCCGGCTGGCTGGACGCCCTGGAGCGCGCCTTCGACGACGGCGGGGCACGCGACGGCGGGGCAGCAGTCGGCTGTGTCACCGGGCTGATCGTGCCCGCCGAACTCGCGACCGCGGCACAGTCCGCGCTGGAGTTCCACGGCGGCTTCGGCAAGGGCTTCGCCCCGCGCAGCTGGTCACTGGCCGAGCCGCCCGCCGATCCGCTCTTCCCGTTCACCGCCGGGCAGTTCGGCTCCGGCGCCAACATGGCCTTCCGCACCGACGTGCTGCGGGAGCTGGGCGGCTTCGACCCGTCGACCGGCACCGGCACCCCGGCGCACGGCGGCGACGACCTGCTGGCCTTCTTCCTCGTCCTGGCCGCCGGGCACCGCATCGTCTACCGGCCGGACGCCGTCATCTGGCACCGGCACCGCCGCGAGGCGGACGCCCTGCCGGCCCAGGCGTTCGGCTACGGCGCCGGGTTCGGCGCCTTCCTGGCCGCCGCGCTGCGGCACCGCCCCGGGGCGCTGCCCGCCCTGCTGCGCCGGCTGCCGGGCGGCATCCGGCACGCCGTCGGCCGGGCCCAGGACCGCTCGGCGCCGGCCGGCGCCTGGCCGGCCCGGCTGTCCCTGCTGGAGCTGCGCGGCATGCTCTACGGACCGGTCGGCTATCTGCGCAGCGTCCGCGCCACCCACCGCGCCGCGACCGCCGGAACGGGACCGTCATGACCCCGCACACCGCTCCCCCGGGCGTCGCGGACCTGCCCGCCGCGCCCTACCTGGTCGTACTGCGCCGGCGGGTCGGCCAAGCGCTCCACTACGAGCCGCTGCTGCGCAACGGCCATGTGCTGGTGGCCAGTTCGCTGATGACGGCTGCGGTCGGCGCGTTCTACTGGGTGCTCGCCACGTCCTGGTACCGCCCGGAGACCGTCGGCCGCTCGTACGCCGTGATCTCCGCGGTGACCCTGCTCGCCGGCTTCGGGCAGCTCAACCTCTGCGACGTGCTGGTGCGGTTCGTCCCGTCGGCCGGCCGGCACACCCGGCGGCTGCTGCTGCGCAGCTACGCCGCGGCAGGACTGTGCGCCGGGCTGCTGGCCGGCGCCTTCCTCGTCCTGGTGCCGCTGGTCGCGCCCGGACTGGGCTTCCTGCGCGGCCCGTTGATCGCCCCGTTCTTCGTGGCGGGCACGATGGGCTATGCGCTGTTCATCGTGCAGGACGGGGCGCTGACCGGCGTCCGCCGGGCCCACTGGGTGCTCGGCGAGAACGCGGTGTTCGCGGTGGTCAAGGTCCTGGTGCTGACACTGGCCGCGGGCTGGGCGGTCAGCTCCGGCATCCTGCTGTCGTGGGCCGGGGCGCTGGCCGTCTCGCTCCTGGTCGCCAACTACGTGCTGCTGCGGCGGGCGGTGCCGGCCCACGAACGGGCGCACGCCGACGGGCGGATGCCGCCCCGGCTGCTCGGCTACGCCGCCACGGACTACGGCGGTGCCCTCTTCCGGCTGTCCGCCTACAACATCGTGCCGCTGATCGTGCTGGACACCCTGGGCGGCGCCCGCAACGCCTATTTCTCCCTGTCGTGGGTGATCGCGTACACCCTCTATCTGGCGACCTACAACATGGGCAGTTCGCTGCTGGTCGAGGCCGCGCACGACCCCGCCCGGATCAGCGAGCTGGGCCGCCGGGTGCTGCGGCACACCGGTCCGCCGCTGGCCGCCGCGGTCCTCGCCCTCGTCGTCATCGCCCCCTGGCTGCTGTCGGTGTTCGGCGCCGAGTACGCCGACCAGGCCACCGGCGTGCTGCGGCTGCTGGCCCTGTCCGCCCTGCCCAACCTGCTGCTCAACGTGGCCATCGACGTGGCGCGCGCCCGCCGCCGGCTGGCCTGGGCCGTCGCGCTCCAGGCGGCGCTGTGCGCCCTGGTGCTGGGCCTGACCGTCCGGCTGATCCCGCCCTTCGGCATCACCGGGGTCGGCGCCGCCTGGCTGCTGGCCGAATGCGCACTCGCCCTGCCGCTGCTGATCACGCTGCCGCGCTGGCTGCCGTCCCCCGCAAGGAGCCCGCGATGAACGCGATCGGATTCCGCCTCGTCGTCTCCGGTCTGCTCCAGGCGGTCCGCTTCGTGCTCGGCACGCTGTGCGGCAACGCGCCGGCGACCGCGCCCCCGGGCGGGGTGCGGACCGCGGAGGCGGCCCGCACCGGACCGAGCCTGACCGTCGTCATCTGCGCCTACACCCTGGCCCGCTGGGAGCAACTGCTGGACGCGGTCCACTCGGTGCAGCTCCAGCACCACCCGGCCGACGAGATCCTGCTGGTCGTCGACCACTGCCCCGAGCTGGCCCGGCGGGCCGAGCTCGCGCTGCCCGGCGTACGGGTGCTGCCCAACGCCGAGGCACAGGGGCTCTCCGGCGGCCGCAACACCGGGGTCCGGGCCGCGCACGGCGACATCGTGGCCTTCCTCGACGACGACGCGGCGGCCGACCCGGAGTGGACCGCCCGGCTGCTCGCCACCTACCACGACCCGCGGGTGCTCGGCGTCGGCGGGCTGGTCCGCCCCCTGTGGGAGACCGGCCGGCCCGCCTGGTTCCCCCACGAGTTCGACTGGGTGGTCGGCTGCTCCTATCAGGGGCTGCCCGAACACCGCGCGCCGGTACGGAACTTCATCGGCGCCAACATGTCCTTCCGGCGCGCAGAGATAGTGGCCGCCGGCGGCTTCCGCACCGACCTGGGCCGGATCGGCACCCGCCCGCTGGGCTGCGAGGAGACCGAACTGTGCCTGCGGGTCGCGGCCCGCAACCCCGACGGGAAGCTGCTGTACGAGCCGGCCGCCGCGGTCCGCCACCACGTGCCCGCCGCCCGCACCACCCGCGCGTACTTCCGGGCCCGGTGCTACGCGGAGGGGCTGTCGAAGGCGGCCGTCGCCCGGCACGCCGGTGCCGGCCCGGCGCTGGCCAGCGAACGCACCTACCTGCGCCACACCCTGCCGGCCGCGGTCGCCGACGGGCTGCGGCCGGGCGGCGAGGCACCGCCGCGCACCGTGCCGGCGCTGGCGACCGGGGTGACCGCCACGGTCCTCGGCTACGCCGTCGGCCGGCTGCGCCGCCCCATGGAACGCACCCGCGCCCAGGCCGCCCTGCGCGCCCTGGCGCTGCTCGCCCTGCCCGCCGCGCTGCTGCTGTGGCTGTTCTCCCTGCGCGGGGTGGACCTCGGCGCGATGAGCGACCTGGGCCTGGTGCAGGTCCTGCCGGTCACCTACTGGGCCGGGCTGGTGCTGATCGGCCTCGGCTTCTGCGCCGCGCTGTCCGACCGGCGCACCCGCGCCCTGCACCACGCCGGTTACGTGCTGGCGCTGATCACCTTCCTGCACGCCACCCCGCTGGTGCTCTACCCCGAACTGCGCTACTCCTGGGCCTGGAAGCACGTCGCGGTCACCGACGTCCTGCTGGACACCGGCACCCTGCCCACGGCGGCCGGCCGGCTGTCCATCTACGCCCGCTGGCCCGGCTTCTTCTGGGCCAACGACCTCTTCGTCAGCCACATCGGCCTCAAGTCGCCCGGTTCCTACGCCAGTTGGTTCCCGCTGCTGATCAACGTGGCGCTGGTGGTCCCGCTGCTGGCGCTGTACCGCTCCTTCACCCGCAGCCGGCGGCTGGTCTGGGGCGGCGCCTTCCTCTTCTTCAGCTGCTCGTGGGTGGGCCAGGACTACTTCTCGCCGCAGGCGTTCGCCTTCCTGCTGTACGTGTGCGTCATCGCGGCCGTCGTCCACCGCCTCCCGCGGCCGGGCCGACCGCGGGCGGGCCCGCCACCGCTGGGCTGGGCGGTGCTGGTGCTGCTCGCGATCGTCACCATCGTCGTGTCGCATCCGCTCACCCCGGCGATGCTGATCGGCTCGCTGCTCCTGCTGTCCCTGCCCCGCCGCAACCGCCGGGTGGCGCTGCCGGTGCTGCTGGTCGCGCTGGCGCTGACGCTGGCCTGGGACATGACCGCGGCGCGGCCGTACCTGGAGGAGAACCTCAACAACCTGATCAGCGGCCTGACCACGCCCGAGTCGAACGCCGGGTCCGGGCTGATCGGCCTGTCCGGGGCCACCAGCGGCCAGGTGATGGTCGCCTGGGCCGACCGGATCCTGTCCGCGGTGGTCTTCGTGTTCGCCGGGCTGGCGGTGCTGGTGCGGCCCTCGCTGCGGCGCACCGCCCTGCCGTGGCTCGCGGTGGCGCCGCTGCCCTGGGCCGTGGCCAACAGCTACGGCGGCGAGATGATCTTCCGGGTGTACCTGTTCGCGCTGCCCGCGACCGCGTTCGGCGCCGCGGCGCTGCTGCTGCCCCCGCTGCTGAGCCCGTCCCGCGGCCGCGGCCTGCGCCGCGCGCTGCGGCGGGTACGGGCCGCGGCGGTGCCGGTGGTACTGGTGGCGCTGTTCGGCGCGCTCTCCCTGGCGTACTTCGGCAAGGAGAACGTCAACTACTTCACCACCTCGGAGACCTCGGCCGCCAAGTGGCTCGCCACGCACGCCCCGGAGGGCTCGCTGATCATCGGCGCCTCGGACAACTTCCCGTACGCCTACCACGATTACGAGTACCACGACCGGATCTGGCTGTCCGAGGCGGCGCCCGGCGACCAGTGGCAGGTGCGCAGCGACCCCGCGGGCGAGCTGCACGTGCTGGCCGGCGCGGGACCGCCGCGCCCGGCCTACCTGATCCTCAACCGGGCCCAGGAGGCCCAGGTCACCGCCACAGGAGCGCTGCCGCCGAGCACCCTCGCCCATCTGCGGAGCGCACTGGCGCACCGCTCCGACTATCCCGTCATCCACCGCACCGCCGACGCGGTCATCTACCGCATCCTGCCGGAGCGCACTGCAGGAGGTTCCTGAGAGCACTTCCGGATCCACACGGGGGTCCCGAAAGGACACCGGTCATGAGTGCCGTGCCCGTCTTCCTCTACCACTCGGTGACCAGCGATCCGCCGCCCTGGATCGCGCCGTACACGGTCACCCCGCGGGCCTTCACCGAGCAGCTCGACCGCATCGCGGACGCCGGGCTCACCGTGGTCCCGCTGCGCCGGCTGGTCGCGGCCATCCGCGGCGGGCCCGCGCTGCCCGCCCGCTGCGCGGTGCTGACCTTCGACGACGGCTTCGCGGACTTCTACTGGTCGGTGGCACCGCTGCTCACCGAACGCGCCCTGCCCGCAACGGTGTTCATCACCACCGGTGCCGTGCATCCGCCCGGCGGCGCCCCGGAGGGCAGTCTGCTGCCGCCCGCCGCCATGCTGAGCTGGCGGCAGATCGCCACCCTGGACGCGCTCGGCATCGAGATCGGCGGCCACACCGTCACCCACCCCCAGCTGGACGCCGTGCCCGCGCAGCGCGTCTGGCACGAGGTCGTCGACTGCAAGCGGCGGCTGGAGGACGCGCTCAGCCACCCCGTCTACGCCTTCGCCTATCCGCACGGCTACTCCAGCGGTGCGGTCCGCCGCACGGTACGGGAGGCGGGCTGGACCTCGTCCTGCGCGGTCCGCAACGCCCACGCCACGGCCGACCGCGACCCGATGCGCATCCCCCGCCTGATGGTCCGGGCGGACACCCGGCCGGAGCAGTTCACCCAGTGGGTGCACGGCGGCGGCGCGCCGGTGAATCCCGCCGGGGAGTCCTTCCGTACGACGGGCTGGCGCCTGTACCGCCGTACCCGCGCCCTGCTCGGCCGGCCGGTCGGCGGGCCGTCGGAATCCGGCACGCTGCGACGGGAAACGGCATGACACACCCAGCAGGGTGACGCACCTCACATAGTCCAAAGTGGATGATTGCCTCCCCGCGGAGCGCGTTCAGCGGTTGGCTGGAGCCGACATCGTCGCCCGGCCCTCCAGGCCCCGCACGGGAAGTGTTTTCATGTCACGTCGCTTACGCGCGTTACGCGCCCTCGGCCTCGCCCTCCTCCTGGCCACCCTGTCCCTCGTCACCGCCCCGTCCGCGAGCGCGGACACCCGTACGGCCGTCGGGGGCGGCACCGGGATCATCTTCCGGCTGCAGCCGACCCCCGAGGAGCCCACCGGCTTCTACGTCTGCACGCTCACCGCGGTCGGCCGGGACGCGGCCGGCAATCTCGTGGCCCTGACCAACGCCCACTGCTTCATCGACGAGGCGGGCAACAAACTGGTCGGCGAGAAGGTCTACCGGGACCGCTCCCCCTCCGGGACGGCCTTCTCCCCCGCGCCGCTCGCCGACAGCCGCCCCGACCTGGACACCGGCGTCATCGGCACGGTGACCTACGTCAGCACCCCCAACAACCTGCTCAACTCCGGCCCCAAGGGCCTGGACTACGCGGTGATCAAGCTGGACGAGAGCCGGGTCGCGCCGACCAGCACGGTCGGCGGCGTCACCATCACCTCCCTCGGCGCCCCGCCCGCCAATGGCACCCGGATGTGCAAGGAAGGCCACCGCACCGGCCTGACCTGCGGTATCAAGCTGGGCACCCACGACATCTGGTTCACCCACCTCATCTGGACCGACGGCGGTGACTCCGGTTCCCCCGTGGTCGACGGCCACACGCTGGTCGGCAACGCCTGGGGCGCCCAGCACAGTTCGCCGATCCTGGGCATCCTCGACGAGATGAACGCCCACGGCGGCGTCGGCGCCGGTTTCCACCTCGCCACCTGAGCCCGCCCGGAGCGCACGGGCCCGCCCGGCGGGCGTCGTGGGTCCGGGCCCGTGCCGCCACCGGCTCAGTGCTGCCAGACCCGCACCCAGTCCACCGACATCCGGGCCAGGTGCACGTCCGGCGGCGGGAGCTCGGGAAACCCGACCGCGAGGGTGAAGAGCAGCTCCATCGGCACGTGCGGGATCTTCGCGGGGTCGGTCACCCGGAACCTGAGCTCACCGTCGATGTACCAGCTGAGCGCGTCACGTTCCCAGTTCAGCGCGAACACATGGTGACCGGCCGGGAAGTCCACCGGCCCGAAACTGCCCGCGGTCGCCCGTTCCCCGCCGTCCGGCCCCCGCCAGTGCACCGTCATGTCGATCCGCCGGGGCGTCTGCAGCACCTCGGCGATGTCGATCTCGGGGGGCGTGAACCGCGAGGCCGGCATCAGCCAGAAGGCCGGCAGCATCCCGCCCTGCGCGGGGATGCGCACCGAGGCCTCGAAATAGCCGTAGGTGAAGACGGCGCGCGGGCGGGCGTTCCAGGAGCTGCGGCCGGTGGAGACCATGCCGGAGGTCCAGGGGTAGTCGCGGCCGTCCGTCCCCCGGGTCGTCCGCCGCCGGGCGGTCAGGGTGAGCCGGCCGCCGCCGACCGAGACCTGCCCGGGCCGGTACCACTCCAGCTCGTCGTTGCCGCGGTTGGTGCACCCGCCCCGGTTCCAGTCGTAACACGTGGTCCACCTGGCCGGGTTGAGCCGGTCGCCGCTGAAGTCGTCGGCGAAGACCTGGTGCCAGGGCCCGGGGCCCTGCGGGCCCCGCGGCCGGGCGGACGTCCCGCCGTCATGGCCGCAGCCCGCGGCGGCGGCGAGCACCAGAAAAAGGCTTGCGGCGGCCCGCACCACTCGGGAAGATCCCATCGGCCGCCTCCCCGGCGCGCTACGGAGCACTCACGAAGATCGTCCCCCAGACCGGGACGGTCCGCTACTTTCCCGCTCCGCCGCCCGGAGGCCCCGGCCACCCCCCTCCTGACGCCTCCCGAAGGACCGGCATGACCACCGAACGCATCTCCCCGCCCCTACGCGCCGGCGAGCGGGAGACCCTGCGCGCCTTCCTCGACTTCCACCGCGCGACCCTCGCCATGAAGGCCGAGGGCCTGTCCGACGAGGACCTGCGCCGCCGCTCGATGCCGCCCTCCACGCTCACACTGCTCGGCCTGGTACGCCATATGGCCGAGGTGGAGCGCACCTGGTTCCGCCGGGTGATCAACGGCGAGGACCTCCCGCTCGTCTGGTCCGCCGAGGGCGACTACCAGGCGGCCTACGACCCGAACGGCTCCACCGGCGCCGAGGCGTTCGCCGCCTGGCAGGAGGAGGTGGCGCACGCCCGCCGCATCGAGCAGCAGGCCCCGTCCCTCGACGTCACGGGCTACCAGCCCCGCTGGGGCGAACATGTCTCGCTCCGCCTGGTCATGCTCCACCTCATCCACGAATACGCCCGCCACAACGGCCACGCGGACTTCCTCCGCGAGGGCATCGACGGCACCGTGGGCGCCTGAACCGTCCGGGCGCCCGGTGGCCGGTCAGCCCAGTTCCAGGCTCGTTACGCCGTACGTGCGGTGCTGGTCCGTCGGGGGGACCGGGCCGGTGTACATGCGGACGGTGTGGGAGCGGGGGGTCAGGCCGCGGCCGGTGGCCAGGGCGTGGGCACCGGCCCGGGGGCCGGGGATGTCGAGGAAGACCTCGTCGGTGGGGGCGAGGGTGGCCACCAGGGCGTCGAAGAGCGCCTCGGCGACCCGGTCGGTGTCGGCGAAGAGCGGGCCGATGCGGTGCCCGGTGCGGGCCGGGCGCAGCACCCCGTAGCCGGCGATCTCACCGTCGCGCAGATACGCCCGGGCGGTGTGGCCGGGGGCGGTCAGCCAGCGGGTGACGAAGCGGCGCCGGTCGGCGGGGAAGCAGCGCAGGTCGTAGCCGGCGAGCGCGTCGAGGTGGGAGCCGGTGACGGGGACGACCTCGGGCGGCGGCGGGGTGCCGTCACGGTCGGGCCGCCCGCCGTGGCGGACGGTCTCGTAGGCGGGGATGAATCCGGCGCGCCGGTAGGTGGCCTGCTGGGCCGGGACGGCATCGAGGCCGACGGTCCGGGTCCCGGCGTGCGGGACGGCGGCGCGCCAGGTCGAAAGGCCCAGGCCCTGTCCGCGGAGGTCGGGGTGGACGAGGTAGTGGCCGAGGAAGGCGTAGGACGCGGAGTAGTTGACGACGGAGACCGCGGAGACCGGCCGGTTGCCGCGGCGGCCCAGGAAGAAGCCGTCCGGGTCGGTGGGGTGGAAGCACGCGGTGTCCTCGCGGCCGGGGTTCCACTCCTCGTCGGCGGCCCACTGCACCACCTGCTGCCAGTCGTCCGGCGTGGCGGTGGTGACGGTGAGTTCATCGGTGGCGGGCATGACGGGTGATCGGGTCCCTTCCGGTGGGGGCAGCGGGAGTCGGGGCGGCAGGGGATCAGGTCCCTGGTGTCCTAGATCAGGTCCATCGCGGCGACCTCGTCCGGGCGGCCGTAGCTGACCGGGCCCTGGAAGCGCCGGCGGGCGGTGGCGAACCACCAGACGGTGGCGATGACGAGCACCACGGCCAGGGCGAGCGGCGCGTAGTTGAAGGAGTCGGGGGTGATCGGGGACGCCTGCGGCAGCATGAAGAGCACGTTGCTGATCAGGATCCAGATCACCGCGATCGCCGCGACCGGCTTGCCGTAACGGCCCAGGTGCCACGGCCCGGCCTGGAAGTCGTCCAGCCGCAGCCGCAGGAAGATCGGCACGGCGTAGGCGAGGAAGAGCCCGACGACGTTGACGCTCACCACCGCGGTGAAGGCGGTGTGCGACCACCAGCCGGGCACCACCAGCACGAGCGGGCAGGCCGCCGCGAGCCAGACCGCCTTGACGGGCGTCCGGGTGCGGGTGGAGACCGAATGCCACCAGCGGGAGCCGGGCATCGCCCCGTCCCGGGAGAACGCGAAGATCTGCCGGGTATTGCTGGTCATGTTGGCGAGCCCGCAGAACAGCATCGCGCCGATGACGATCAACAGCAGGAACTTGGCGGTGCTTTGGCCGAGCGCGTCGATGAGAATCTGCACCGGCGGCGCCTCGGCGCCCGCCGCGTGGCCGTAGTCGCGAATCGCATAGACCAGGGCGAGCATGAGGATCAGCCCGGTGATCGCGGAGTAGGTGATGGACCGCATGATGCCGCGGGGTGCGTTGACCGTCGCCTTCACGGTTTCTTCGGACATGTGGAAACTGCCGTCGAAACCGGTGAAGGTCCAGCTGGTGACGAGCAGACCCAGCATTCCGCCGTACATCGCGTTGGTGAAGCCGGTGTTGTTGACGAAGTGGGTGGCGAACGCGGGCGATTGGTGCTGGTCCGGAACAAAGGTGAGCGCCCCGACGATCACCACCATGCCGATCAGCAGCCACCAGACGGAAATCCGGTTCACCAGTGCAACGAGCCGGACGGTATACGTGTTCGCGAGCGCCTGGACGAGCAGGATGGCGGCGGTGATGAGCACGGTCTGCTGCGGCGTCGGCGTGTAGGACGGCCACTGCATCGCGAGGAACGCCTGGATGAAGGTGGCGGCCGCGAAGTTGGTGGCGGCGGTGCCGCCGACCTGGCCGACGAAGTTCAGCCAGCCGGTGTACCAGGACCAGGCGCCCTGGTGCCGCTTGGCCAGCTTGCCGGCCGAAAAGTAGAGCGCGCCGCTGGTCGGGTAGGCGGAGGCGATTTCGGCCATCGCGGCGCCGACGAACAGCACCATGACCGACACACCGATCCAGCCGAGGACGAGGATCCGCGGCCCGCCCGCGTTCATGCCGAATCCGAAGGACGAGAAGATCCCGGAGATGATGTTGATGATGGTGAACGAGATGGCGAAATTGTCGAACGCGCGGAATCTCCGGGTGAGTTTCCGCGGATAGCCCATGGCGTGCAGTGTGGCGTCATCGTCGAGAGTGGCCGGGTCGGCCGGGCGGGGGGATTTCGAGCGGGTTATTGAGGTGCGCTCGGACACAACCGCAACCTTTCTGGGGGGAATTTCCTGCGTCAGGTGTCGTGCGGTACCGGAAGACCGCAGGAACGTCTGGCTTTCGACAATTGCTCCGCCGGATCGCCGAATGCACTCCAGGGCATACGGGAGGCGTACGGCCCCATCGCCGTGAGGACCTCGCGCGCCTCGAATTCGTGTTTCGCCATGTACAACGCATGTGCCAGGTAGGCCAGATCGAGTACCGGAGTGAAGCGGTAGCCGGGCACCTCCGGCAGCCAATTGCGGTGGATGCTCAGCGCCGCGCTGATCCACTGGGGCTGTTCCCAGGTGTGGTCGGCGAGCGGCGCCGCGGGGTTGTAGTCCTCGACCAGGGCCACCAGGGGCAGCAGCCGGAGCGCCGAGGTGGCCGGCGCCCGCTGGCTGAGGAACGCGGCCACGTCCCAGCTCGCGCTGGACGAACCGCCGTAGCGGGGGAAGAAGAAGGACAGGAAGCGGTGGTGCGCCTCGCGGTGCCAGGGGTCGAGCCGGAGGATGTGGGCGAAGAGGTACCAGGGGCCGGCCGGCGCGGTCAGCAAACCTTGTGGCGCGGGGTCCAGGGGGCGGTCGAGGCGGGTCAGCGCCAGCTGGGCGACCCAGGGGGTGGGGTCCTCGGGCAGCAGTTTCGCGGCCCGGTCGCACGCCGTCCGGGCGATCCGCGCCAGCGCGCCCTGCCGCCGGTCGCCGGCGCCGGCGTCGGCCATCCGCAGCGCCCGCAGCATGGCCACCCGGGCCCAGAGCAGGGCGGCCTCCGGGCCGGGCTCCTCGGCCAGCCAGCGTTCGGCGAGGTCCGAGTCGGCGGCGACGGAGGCCAGGACGAGCGAGCGGTGGGCGCGGACCTCGAAATCGTCGCGGGTTTCCTTCAGGACGTCGTGGGCGCTCAGGTACCGCCCGGCGGTGACGTCCATGCATGCCCGGGCCAGCGCCCGGTCGTCGGCCGCCGGACTCCACACGTACTGCCCCTCGAAAGAGCCGGCCGCCATGGTCCCCTCCCGGTCACGAAGGCGTCATCCGCCACACCGCATTCCAGCCGCGCCGAATTCAGCTGGCCCTGCCACCGGTCGAGCAGCAGCGGGCCACACCCTACTCATCATCAACTCGCCAGGAAAACAGTCGCCTGGAATATCTGGTTCCGCACCCTTTTGCTCTGACCCCGGAGAAAGAGATTGAAGAGGAAACCACTTTCCGGCCAACTTACCGAAGACCGCTTCACTTTGACCGCCCTGCGGCCGCAGCGCATTTAATTGGCATATTCAGGCGTTCACCCACCCTCCACAAGTGGAGGCCGTCGACGCCCTACCCCTCCGTATCGCGCCCGACTCCCCTGTTCGACGCCCCGCGACGACCACCGATCCGCCGGGCCGGACCCACCCGCGCGCCGACGCCCCCCGCCTCTCGGCCAGTTCGCCCGCGATTTCCGGCCATGCCGGACCGGAACCCGCTCCGGGCCGAGAAGTCGGCGCGAGCACGGCACGGAGACCGCTCCGGGTGTCTTCGCGGCGTGCTTCCAGGCGCAAACGACTCCCACACTGATGACGACCCCTCAGATTGCGGCAATTTTTCGCACCTTCGTTGAACGAAACGACGTCCCGGGCCGGTCACAACCCACGCTTTCGCCAAGGGAGTTGGCGCACCCCAAGCATGGATTCGACCCAAGAGCAACCGAAATTAGCGGAAGCTACTTTCCGGAAGCGCGCGATCACATGTAGCGTTCGTTCCGACCGGAGGCCGTGGTCACGCACCACGCCATGGCCGAGTACGGGCATGGGCGCGAACGTTCTCGTGGCACGGACGGAGCGATTGCCCCCGTTGGGCGCAGCCGCCTCCCACGTGCCTGTTCGCCACCACGCCCCACCACCGGATCAACGTCGCGATGGCTGCACAGCACCTCAGCACCCTTCGAACGTCGAGCACCGCCATGTCTGTCCGTACACGCCTGCTTTGCAAGAGGAATGGGCCCAGATCATGTTTATGAACTCCTCGACGACCCCGCTTGCGTTGCGACCGGAAGCCGATTTCGGCCGCCCGGTGACGGCCGGGCCCGGCGAAGGGCCACCCCTGGCGGTCGACCGGCTCCCGGACGGCACCTGGCAACTGACCCTGCACTCCCTGGAGCCCGTCTCGGTGCACCGGCTGCCCTCGGACGAGGTTCACATCATCCTGGCCCCGCCGGGTGAGAACCCGCCCCGTCCCGAGGAGCCGGCGGCCGCGCCGGCCCCCCGCCCGGAGCCGATCCAGATCGACAACGCGGCCCGCACGGTCTTCATCAAGGGCCGCCAACTCGGCCTGCCCAAGCTCGAGTTCGATCTGCTCGCGCACCTCGTCCGGCATCCCCAGCGGGCCTTCACCCGGGAACAGCTGATGGCCGCGGTCTGGCCGAGCTGTCAGTCGAGCACCCGTACCGTCGACGTGCACATCGCCCGGTTGCGCCGCCGCCTCGGGCCGGGCCTGCGCGATTCGATCCGCACGGTCTTCGGCATCGGATACAAGTACCAGCCCGCTCCCACTCCCTGACGACGGCCGGCACCCCTGCGCCGTACCTCAACCACCGGCGGGAACAGCGGGGTTGAGATGCGCCGGGGTGCCGTCCGCCGGCTCCTTGCGGACGAACGCCCGGCGCAGGGCGTGGTACGGCTGGTCCGGGTCGAAGAAGATCCGGTGCATACGGGCGAGTTCGTGCTCCCGGTAGGCGGCGAGCGGCCGCTCGGCCTCGTCCCGTTCCCGGGCGTCCTTCTTGGCGGCGATCCGCGACTGGACCGCCGACGAGGCCGCCAGCCGCCGCGCCAGTTCGGTGGTCCGGGCCGTGAAGTCCTGCGCGGCGCAGTCGACGGTCCGGTCCACCAGACCGAGCCGCTGCCCGGTCGCGGCGGTGAGCGGCAGGGCGCGTGTGGTGAGCCGTTCGGCCGCCTCGCGCCCGGCCCGGCGGGGCAGGGTGTAGGTCCAGTACTCCGAGCCGTAGAGCCCCATCAGCCGGTAGTGCGGGTTGAGCACCGCGGCCGAGCGGCACCACACCTCGTCGGCGGCGAGCGCCAGCATCACCCCGCCGGCCGCGGCATTGCCGCCGACCGCGGCGACCACCAGCCGGTCGGTGGTGGTCAGCACGGCCTCCACGAGGTCGTCCATGGCGTGGATGTTGGCCCAGGACTCCTCGGCGGGGTCGGCCGCGGCCTCGATCACGCCCAGGTGGATGCCGTTGGAGAAGAAGTCCCGGCGGCCGCCGAGGACCAGCACGGACGTGGGCCGGGTGCAGGCGTGGCGGTAGGCCGCGAGCAGCCGCCGGCAGTGGTCGGTGCTCATCGCCCCGCCGGGGAAGGAGAAGGTGAGGAAACCGGCCGGGCCCTCCTCGCGGTAGCGGATGTCGCTCCAGGTACGGGGGGCGTCGCCCCGGTCGAGCGGGGCCGGGACCTCGGGGAGCGGTGGCAGGCGGTCGCCGAGGGCGAGGGTGGCGGGAAGCTTGACGGTGCCGGGCTCCCCCGGCCGGCGCGGCGCCCGGAGTTCGGGGATCCACACCGCGCCGTCGGCCGTCGCCCGGCAGATCGCGCCGGCCCGGGTGGCGAGAAGTTCACCCGGCCGCCCGCGCAGGGTGTCCTCGGGATGGCCGCCGTGCAACATCCAGGTGGAGCCGAGGAGTTCGTCCCGTACGCCGGGCCGGGAGTCGGCGGCGCGGAGCTTGCGTACCACGGTGGCGGTGGGGTCGGCGCGCCAGTCGATCCGGCGCAGATCCTGGCGGAACGGCGGCCGGGGGCGGCCGGTGCGTGCACTCGCGGGCAGGGTGGCCTGGGGCTGCGGGCGGTGGGTGCCGGAGGCGACGCGCTCCACGGCGGTGAGCACCGCCTCGACGGCCGCGTCGGCGATCTCGTTGCGGTACAGGTCGCTCTTGCCCACCTCGGGGACCGGGCAGCTCGCCGAGGCCCAGATGTCGCCGGCGTCCATCTCGTCGTTGGCCTGCAGGACGGTCACGCCCCAGGTGTCCGCACCCAGGTGCACCGCCCAGTCCAGGGAGGACGGGCCGCGGTCGCCGACCGGGCCGGGGTGCACGATCAGACAGGTGTGGGCCGACCACACCTCCCGGGGGACGGCCGTGGTGAGCATGGGCGCCACGATCAGGTCGGGGGCGTGGCGGCGTACGACATCGGGCAGCGGGGTCCGCGGAGTCACCAGTTCCACGCCCACCCGGTGGCCGCGGTCGCCGAGTTCGGCATGGACGCGCTGGGTCAGGCTGTTGAAGGCGCCGGCGATGAGCAGAATGTGCACAGCTTCACTCCCCTGGTGCGGCAACCGGTGTGCGGTGGGCCGGGGTGGCCGGTGGTGAGCGTTCCCCGGGCACGGCCGCGGACCGCGCGCCCGCCCGGCAGGTCCCCCGATCGGCGACGGCCGGATGGCGCAATGCGCCGGGCCTGGCCCCCTCCCCGTCCGCGCGGGCCGGGCCTGCCTGAGCGACCGGGACCGACCGAACGACCGGGATCGGCCGAACGACCGGAACTGACTGCCCGTCAGGTAGTTCCGGGCCGGCGGTCAGCTCGGCGGTATCCCGCCAAAGTTGGCGCGCCGCGGCCGCTTCGCACCGCCCCTCCATTGCCTTTCATTGACATTTGCTTGGCCAGCCTTTTACTTTCTGTGTGCGGCATCGGCGCAGGTCAGCGCCGTTGCCGGACCGTCTTCCGCACTCTCACGGAGGTTCCCATGGAGCAGCTCATCAAGAAGATGGCCCAGGACGACGTGTGGCGCAGCTGGCTCGCCGCCAACTCCGCCTCGCAGGCGGCGAAGGAGGGCTGCATCAGCGCCGCACCCAAGGCCGGCTGCATCAGTGCCGCCCCGAAGGCCGGCTGTATCTCCTGACCCGTCCCGGCACTCCCCGGCGCCCGGGAGCGGGCCACGGCAGCGGCACTTCCCCCGCCGCCGGCCCGCTCCCGGGCGCCGCACCCGTCCCGCCGGGGACACTCACCGTTCTTCGCCGTTTCTTCGCCGTTTCTTCGCCGTCTTTCTCCGTTCTTCTCCGAGCCATGACGAGGGTTCCATGGATGGTCAGCCGACCGCCGAGGTCATCGAGCAGATCCGCGACATCCCGCTCTACCGCGCATCGCTGGCGAAGGGCTATTTCCCGGTCCTCGACAAACCGGACCTCGCCCGCGGCTTCCCCGAGAACTGGATGACCCCCCGGCTGGCCGCGGCCCTGGAGGCCGGGGAGGCGGAATACGTGCTCTCCACGGGCACCAACCACGCCCGGATGCAGCTGATCCGGCCCCCGTACTTCCTGCTGCACTCCTACTACCGGCTGTGGAGCGAGCATCCGGACATCGCCGGGACCTGGGAGTCGGGCTGCCGGCGGGTCTCGCTCACCACCGTGCTGGCGACCGAGCACGTGGCCCGGGTCGGCGCGGCCCGGCGCGGCGTCCCGCCGGCGCAGGTGCCCTCCTTCGAGGAGCGGTGGCTGGACGACCGCACCTGCTACCTCAACCTGCGGCTCGACCCCGCGCGGTGGGAGCGCGACGAGGTGGTGCGGATGCTCCGGGAGATCGAGGCGGCCCGGCAGTCGCATCCGCAGGGCCAGTACCACCTCGACTGTTCCGGGTACCACCTGGCGCATCTGCTGCGGAAGGTCGGGGAGTGGGGGCTGTGGGACGACTTCCCGCCGCCCGCCAGCATCGTGCACGCCTACGAGTACACCCCGGTCAACGTCCGGCGCTTCCTGGCACAGCACTTCGACTGCCCGGTCATCGACCTCTTCGGCAGCACCGAGCTGGGCTACCTCTACTTCAGCGACCGGCGCGGCAGATACCGGCCGTACCTGGACGGGATGACCGTGGAACTCCATCCGGTCGCCCCGGGAAGCACGATCCACGAACTCGTCGTCTCCAGCGTGCGCAATCCCTTCATGCCGCTGATCCGCTACCGCTCGGGCGACTGCGTGCGCACCCTGGACGGCACGCCGGACCCGGACCGGATCGCCCAATTCTGCGGCCGCCGGAAGGAGTTGCTGCCGACGCGGAACGGGCCGGTCGCCCAGGGCGACCTCGACCGGTGCCTCGGTGAGCTGGCCCCGGACGTGTTCCTGCACCAACTGCAGCTGACCGGCCCCGGCGAGGCCCTGCTGGCGTACACCACCTTCCACGGCACACCCCTCGGGGCCGACGGGTCCGCCGCGCTGGCGGACGCCGTCGGCGAGCTCACCGGGCGGCGCTGCCGGCCGGTGCACCACGCCCACCTCCCCATCGGGAAATCCGGCAAGTACGCCTGGCTCGTCGACGCCGACTGAGGCGCACCCCCTCCCACCCGCCCGTCCGCACCGCACAGGAGACCCATGACCAGCCGCCCGCCGATATCCGCCGACGCCCTCCGGGAGCTGCTCGGGGAAGCACTGCACACGGAGGTCACCGACCATTTCGCCGCCCGCGGCGAGGCCCCGCGGGAGTTCGTGGCGCGGCAGGTCACCGAAGCCCTGCGCTACCTCTTCCTCGTCTCGCGGTACCGCGACCGGCTCGGCGGCCTCTTCCTCCCGGTCGAGCAGGACATCGACGAGATCTGGCACTACCTCATCCTGCAGACCCGGGAATACCGCGCCCTGTGCGAACAGCGGCTGCCCGGGCGGTACTTCATCGAGCACCGCAGCATCGCCTACGAGGACTATCAGCAGGAGCCGGGCCGCGAGCAGGTCCTCGAGGAGGCGCTGCGCTGGATCCCGTTGTACTGCGCGGAGTTCGGGCCGTTCGACGAGGGGGCGCTGCCGCACTGGACGATCGTGCGCTTCCTCCACGAGCAGCTGGGGATGACGCTCGCGGACATCTCGGCGCTGAAGCCGCCGGCACCGGTATAGGGGACCGCGGATCATGCGCGAAAGGCCGGAACAACGGCGCATCCTGGCCGTCCTGGTGGTGGCCCAGGTCCTCAGCGGGGCCGGGCTCGCCGCGGGCATCACCGTCGGGGCGCTCCTCGCCGAGGAGATGTTCGGCTCGACCGGGCTGGCGGGTGTGCCCAGTGCACTGTTCACCGCGGGAGCCGCGGGCGGCGCGGCCGGGATCGGCCGGCTGTGCCGCCGCTGGGGCCGGCGCCCCGGCCTCGCCCTCGGCTACGGCACCGGGGCGCTGGGCAGCCTCGGGGTGGTCGTGGCGGCCGCCGTCGGGAACCCCGTGCTGCTGTGCGGGTCCCTGCTGGTCTACGGGGCCGGTACCGCGACCAATCTGATGGCGCGTTACGCGGGCGCCGATCTGGCCTCCCCCGCGCGGCGCGGGCGGGCGGTGAGCACGGTGCTGTTCGCCACCACGCTCGGCGCGGTGGCCGGGCCCAACCTGGTGACCTGGACCGGTGACCTCGCGCGGTCCTGGGGCATCCCCCGGCTGGCCGGGCCGTTCATGCTGGCCTGCGTGGCGTTCGCCGCGGCGGCGCTGGTGCTGGCCGTGCTGCTGCGGCCCGACCCGCTCCGGCTGGCCGCGCGCCTGGCCGCCGCGCCGGAACGGGCGGATGCCGCACCGTCCGCTCCGGCGAGCGGCCGCCCGGGGAGCGATGCCCAACGGCGCGGCCTGGTGGCCGGCACCGCGGTCATGGTCCTCACCCAGCTGGTGATGATCGCGGTGATGACGATGACGCCGGTCCACATGCTGGCGCACGGGTCGGACCCTCAGTCCGCCGGGCTGGTCATCGCGCTGCACGTGGCGGCCATGTTCCTGCCCTCGCCGCTCACCGGGCTGCTCGTCGACCGGTACGGCCGGCGGTGGATCGCCGCCGCGTCCGGTCCGCTGCTGCTGGCGGCCGGTGTGCTCGCCGCGACGGCACCGCCGCACGCGGTGCCGCTGCTCGCCACGGCCCTGGTGCTGCTCGGCCTGGGCTGGAACGCCGGGCTGGTCAGCGGCACGGCCCTGGTCACCGACGCCCTGCCGCCCGAGCGGCGGGCCGCGGTCCAGGGCCTGGTCGACGTCGGTATCGCGGGCGCCGGTGCGGCCGGCGGACTGTCGTCGGGGCTGGTCGTGGCGGCGGGCGGGTACCCGGCCCTGGCGCTGGCCGGCGGGATTCTGGCGCTGGCCGTCGTGCCCGCCGTGGGCTGGTCGGCCCGGGTGCCGCGCACCGTCCGCGCGGCACCGGCGGCCGCCGGTACGGAAGCGGAGCGGTCGTGAACTCCCGTACGCGCGGCGGATGGTGCGCGGGTGCACCGGGGGAAATCTCGAAACATGGCGTCATTTCTCGTTTTCATTCCGGAAACCTGGATGCTGCACTGTGAGGGAAGGCTGTAGGCGTATGGACCTGCGACGGGGGGCGAGGATGCGGAAGGACCGCGGCACACCCGGCATACCGGTGCGCGGCCTGCTCCGGGTCCCGCTGCTCGCCGTCGCCGTGGTACTGGCGTTCCTGCTGGGTGCGGCGGCCGCCGGTGCCGGTGCGACCGCCACGTTCGCCGCCCCCGCCGCCAAGCCCGCGGGCGCCCCGCCCGCCGTCAAGCCCGGTTCCGACTCCGACGAGGAGAAGACCAAACGGGACGCCGAGCGCGGCGCCCCCCGGGGGACCACCCGTAGCTCCGTCGGCGTGCCGCGGCACGCCGGCCGTCCGCTGCCGCCGTCCGGCCCCGACGGCCCGGCGCTGCGGTCCGCCGGCGGGTCCGGCGGCCCGGCCGCGGGCACCTCCACCCGGGCCGCCTCAAGACCGGCCCCGTTCCCCGTCCTGCACTGCGTCTTCCGCTGCTGAGCGCGGCCGTGGTGGCTTGCTCCACCAGCCGCATCCCGTACGTTCCCGCCACCACCCCACAGTGGCACCACTCATCAGCAGGAGACCTCCTCGTGGAGACCTTCATCCAGCATGCCCGGGGCCTGACGGCCCGTATCGCCGAGCGGCGGGAGGAGCAGGAGACCTACGGCCGGCTGGCGGCCGGCCAGTCCCCCCTCGCCCTCTTCATCACCTGCTCCGACTCCCGGGTCGTACCGTCCCTGATCACCGGGGCCCGCCCGGGCGAACTCTTCGAACTGCGCACCGCCGGCAATGCCGTGCCCGTCTACCGCGAGGACATGGCGGCCTGCGCGGAGGCCGCCACCATCGAGTACGCGATGCGGGTCCTGCGCGTCGCCGACATCGTGGTCTGCGGTCATTCGCACTGCGGCGCGGTCGGCGCCAAGGCCCGCGGCGAGGACCTGACCGGCGCGCCGGCCGTACGCGACTGGCTGGCCCAGGCACTCTCCGACGAACTGCCCGAGGACCCCGAGCCGACGGTGGCCGCCGCCGTGCAGCAGCACGTGCGCCAGCAGCTCGACCGGCTGCGCGAGTACCCCTGCGTACAGGAGCGGCTGGCGGTCGGCGAGGTGAAGCTGCACGGCTGGTTCTACGAAGTGCACACCGGCCTGGTCGTGTCCCACCACCCGGCCTCCGACCTGTTCCTTCCGCTGTGAGCGCGGGGGTGACGACGATGAAACGACTGCTCTCCTCCCGCTCGGGGACCTTCCGGGCCGACTTCGCCGCCTCCCTGGTGGTCTTCCTGGTGGCCGTCCCGCTGTGCGTCGGGGTGGCCGTCGCCTCCGGCGTACCGGCCGAACTCGGCCTGGTCACCGGTGTCGTCGGCGGTCTGCTCACCGGGCTCCTCCCCGGCAGCAGCCTGCAGGTCAGCGGCCCGGCCGCGGGCCTGACGGTGCTGGTCTTCGAGGCCGTCAAGGAGTACGGCCTCGGGGCGCTGGGCGCCCTGGTGCTGGCGGCCGGCGTGCTCCAACTGACCATGGGCGCCCTGAAGTTGGGGCGCTGGTTCCGGGCGATCTCGGTCGCCGTCGTGCAGGGCATGCTGGCGGGCATCGGCCTGGTGCTGATCGCCGGTCAGCTCTACGCCCTCACGGACGCCAAGGCGCCGGGCAGCGGACTGGCCAACATCGGCGGGGTACCGGCACTGGTCGCCGCCACGGTCGGCTCGGGCACCGCGCTGTCCGCGCTCGCGGTCGGCGCCGGGACCGTCGCCGTGCTGGTCCTGTGGCCGCGCTGGCGGCGCGGTGCCCGGGTGCTCCCGGCGCCGCTGGTCGCGGTGGCGCTCGCCACCACCGCGGTCTGGGCGCTCGACCTGCCGGTCGCCCGGGTCCGGGTCAGCGGGCTGCTGGACGCGATCCAGCCACCGGGCATGTCGGACCTGGGCCGGCTCACCGACGTCGGTGTGCTGGGCACGGTCCTCGCCTTCGCGCTGATCGCCTCGGCCGAATCGCTGTTCAGCGCGGCGGCGGTGGACCGGCTGCACGACGGGCCGAAGACCGACTACGACAAGGAGCTGATGGCCCAGGGCGCCGGCAACACGGTGTGCGGCCTGCTCGGCGCGCTGCCGATGACCGCGGTCATCGTGCGCAGCGCGGCCAATGTGCAGGCCGGCGCGCGGACCAAGGCGTCGCGGGTGCTGCACGGGGTGTGGCTGCTGGTGTTCGCGGCGGCGTTCCCGGCCGCGCTGGGCATCGTCCCGGTGGCGGCCCTGGCGGGCGTACTGATCCACGCGGGCTGGAAGCTGCTGCCGTGGAAGTCGTGGCGGCCGCTGTGGCGCGAGCACCGCGGGGAGGCCGTGGTGCTGCTGGTCACCGCACTGGCCATCGTCACGGTCAACATGTTCGAGGGGGTGCTGATCGGTCTGCTGCTGGCGATCGCGAAGACGGCCTGGGAGACCTCGCACGTCCACCTGGACATCCACACCCCGGACGACGCCGAGCAGCCGGTGCTGGTACGGGCCGTCGGGAACGCCACGTTCCTGCGGCTGCCCAAGATCCTGGACGAGCTCGACGCGCTGCCCGACCACCGGGACGTCGAGCTGGACCTCGGCGGACTGCGCCATCTCGACCACGCCTGTGAGGCGGCGCTGACCAACTGGGCAGAGCAGCACCGCCGGAGCCTGCGGGCGGTGGAGCTGGTGTCCTGACGTCCTGCCGTACTGCCGTCCTTGTGGCCCGGCTTCGCGCACCGCACGGTGGGCGAGGCCGGGCCCCGGTCGTCAGGTCCCGCGGTGGGCGAGGCCGGGCCCCGGTCGTCAGGTCCCGCGGTGGTCCGGGCGGCGGGACACGACGGGGCGGCCGGGATGATTGCGTCCGCCGCGGTTGTTGAGCGAAGGTCAGGGCGGCCGCGGGCCGAGGTGCGCCGCGGCCGGTGCGATGACCGCCGTACAGGGAGAGAGGACGGGCGGATGCCTCTTCAGGGTGAGTACGAACCGAGCCCGACGCCGTGGGTGCGGGAGCAGGTCGAGGAGTACGAGAGCTCCGGCGGGACGCGGGGCACGACGATCCGTGGGCTGCCGGTCGTGGTCCTGACCACCCGGGGCGCCCGGAGCGGCCGGATCCGCAAGTCCCCGGTGATGCGGGTGGAGCACGAGGGGACGTACGCCGTGGTGGCGTCCCTGGGCGGCGCGCCCAAGAACCCCCTCTGGTACCACAACGTGGTCGCCGATCCCCGGGTGGAGCTCCAGGACGGCCCGGTCCGCCGGGACATGACGGCCCGTGAGGTCACCGGCGAGGAGAAGGCCGTGTGGTGGGGGCGGGCGGTCGAGGCGTTCCCCGATTACGACGCGTACCAGAAGAAGACGACCCGCGAGATCCCGTTGTTCGTGCTGGAGCCGGCGGCCACGGAACACGACTGAGGCCGCGGGTTTCCGTCGTCCGCTAGAGCCTCACGAGCGAGACCTCGGTGGCCTTGATGCCGGTCCACACCGGCACCCCGTCGGCCAGGCCGAGTTCGAGGGCGGCGGCCGGGGTGATCTCGGCGACGAGGTCGGGGGCGTGCGGCGAGGTGATCAGGATCCGCAGCCGGCTGCCCGCCGAGGTAATCTCCCGTACGGTGCCGGGCCAGACGTTGCGCGGGCTGCCGGCCGGCTTGTCGAGGTGGACGGAAACCGCCTCGGGGGCGATCACGGCCAGCGCCCTGGCGCCCTCGGGGAGGCGGTCGGCGACGACGAGGTGCCCGCCGCCGGCGAGCGCGAGGCCGTCGCCGGTGGCGGTGCCGGGCCAGGCATTGCGGCCCAGCATCCGGGCGACCCAGGGCGAGCGGGGATGCCGGGTGACCTCGGCGGGCGGGGCGTCCTGGAGGGCGCGCCCGTCGTCGAGGACGAGGACCCGGTCGGCGAGCGAGACCGCCTCGACGGGGTCGTGGGTGACGATCAGGCAGACCCCGTCGAAGCCCGCGAGATGGCCGCGCAGCGCGTGCCGGACGTGGGCGCGGGTGGTCTGGTCGAGGGCCGCCAGCGGTTCGTCGAGCAGCAGCAGGCGGGGGCGGGCGGCCAGGGCCCTGGCCAGTGCGACGCGTTGGGCCTGGCCGCCGGAGAGCTGGGCGGGGCGGCGGTGGGCGAGGTGGCCGACGCCGAGCCGGTCGAGCCATTCCTGGGCGGTGCGGCGGGCCCCGGCGCGCGGGACGCCGTGCGCCCGCAGTCCGTAGGCGGTGTTGCTCAGGGCGTTCAGGTGCGGGAAGAGCGCGCCGTCCTGCGGGACCCAGGCGACGCCGCGGCGGTGCGGGGGCAGGGCGGTGACGTCGGTGTCGCCGAGGCGCAGGGTGGCGTGGGCGCGCGGGGTGAGGCCGAGCAGGGCGCGCAGCAGGGTGGTCTTGCCGGCGCCGTTGGGGCCGACGACCGCGATGGTGGTGCCGGGCCCGGCGTCCAGGGTCAGTTCGGTGAAGCCGGTGACCTCGGCGTGCAGCGGCCAGCGGTCCCTCTGCGGCGCGTCGGCGGTCTCCTGACGCTCCGTCATGACGGGGTCGCCGCTGTCGGTTCCGGACGGCTCGGGCTCGTCCGCGGCCGGCGCGGTGCGCGGTGCCCGGCCTGCGGGCAGCGCGCCGGTCCAGCGGCCGCGCAGGCAGATCAGCACGGCCATGGCGATGACGAGCAGCAGCAGGGAGACCGAGGTGGCGGCTTCCGGGGAGTCCTGGAGCAGCAGGTAGACCTGGAGCGGGAGGGTCTGGGTGGTGCCGGGCAGATTGCCGGCGAAGGTGATCGTGGCGCCGAATTCACCGAGCGCGCGGGCCCAGGTGAGCGCGGCACCGGCGGCCAGGCCGGGGGCGACCATGGGGAGGGTGACCGTGGCGAAGACCCGGGCCGGGGACGCGCCGAGGGAGGCCGCGGTCTCCTCGTAACTGGGGCGCAGGCCGGCGAGCGTGCCCTCCAGGCTGATGACGAGGAACGGCATGGCGACGAAGGTGGCGGCGACCACCGCGCCCGAGGTGTGGAACGGCAGGACGATGCCGAAGGTGTCCTCCAGCCAGGGGCCGAGCAGCCCGCGGCGGCCGAAGCCGAGCAGCAGGGCGACACCGCCGACGGTCGGCGGCAGCACCATCGGCAGCAGCACCAGCGAGCGGACCACGGCCTTGCCGGGGAAGCTGACCCGGGCCAGCAGCCAGGCCAGCGGCACCCCGAGCAGCAGCGACAGGCCCAGCGCCCAGAAGGAGACCAGCAGCGAGAGGCCGAGCGCCTCGGTGACACCGGGGCTGGTCAGATGGGTGCCGAGGTCGCTCCAGGTGGTGCGGGCGAGGATGCCGAGCAGCGGCATCAGCAGGAACGCGACGGCGACCAGCGCGGGCACGGCGAGCGCGGCGGGGGTACGGGCGCCGGGCGTGCGGCGCCGGGCGGCCGCGGGGCGGGCCGGGGGGCGGGAGCGTCTCATCGTCGGTCCTGGGGTCGGGGCGGGTCGGGCCGGCCGGTGCCGGCGGGCCGGGGCGGGCCGCCCCGGTGGCGCGCACGGGGCTGTCCGCTCCCCCGAGCCGGGCAGTCCCGTGCGCGCTTCAGCCCCGTTACGGCTTCTGGAAGCCCGCGTCCTGAAGGATCTTCTGGGCCTCGGGGGTGCTCAGCCACTTCACGAAGGCGGCCGCTGCGGCGGCGTGCTTCGAGGTCTTCAGGGTCGCGGCCGGGTAGGCGGCGACGGCGTTCTGCTGGTCGGGGATGTCGATCGCGTCGACCTTCTTCGGCGCGGTGGCGGCGTCCGTCTTGTAGACCAGGCCGGCGTCCGCCTCGCCCAGTTCGACCTTGCTGAGGACGGCGCGGACGTTGGGCTCCTGCGAGACCGGCGTGACCTTGAGCTTCTGGGCGTCCAGGACCTGCTTGCCGTAGCGGCCGACCGGCACCTCGGGGGCGGCGAGCACGACCTTCAGCTCGCTGTCGGTGAGGTCCTTGAGGGTGTGGACCTTCTTCGGGTTGCCCTCGCCGGTGACGATGACCAGGCGGTTGTGGGCGATGACGGTCGGGGTGCCGGCGTCCGCCTTCAGCCCGTCCATGGTCCTGGTGTCGGCGGTGACCAGTGCGTCGGCGGGGGCGCCCTGCTTGACCTGGGCGGCGAGCTCCTGGGAGCCGGCGAAGGAGAAGTTCACCTTCGTTCCCGGGTGGTCCTTCTCGTACGCCGCGCCGGCCTTCTTGAAGACGTCGGTGAGCGAGGACGCGGCGAGCACGGTGAGCTGCGCGCCGGCGGCCTTGCCGCCGGACTTCTCGGCGCCCTGGCCGGTCTTGGCGTCGTCCTTGCCGCAGGCGGCGAGCGGGACGAGGAGGGCGGCGGTCAGGACCGCGGCGGCGGCGCGGCGTCCGGTGCGGAACGGGGGCATGGGCGGGACTCCTTGTGACGCGGGACGAGGGGTCGTCCGAGCGGATGGAACAGCCGCGCCGGTTGGGGCCTCCCCTGCTCGAGGACGTTCGAGAGCTGGGGGAAGGGCGACGCCGCTGGGGTGAGCAGCCGGCCGGTGGGGACGGGGGCGCGGTCCCGGCTGTGGTGCGGCCGCGGTGGACGGTGGGGAGCCGGTCCGGTGGTGCGGGCGGACGTCACCGCGGGGGTTCGGGGAGCGGCCGGGTGGCCTTCAGGAGCGGTCGATGTGCACGCTGGTGGATTTCACGCGGGCGGTGGCCTGCATGCCGACCTCCAGTCCCAGTTCCTCCACCGCTTCCCGGGTCAGCAGGGAGACCAGCCGGTGCGGACCGGCCTGGATCTCGACCTGGGCGGCGACATCGCCGAGTTTCACGGCGGTGACGATGCCCGGGAAGGCGTTGCGGGCGGAGGTGTACGAGGCGTCGTCCTCACCGGTGCCGGTCTGCGCCACCTCGATGGAGAAGGCGGCCAGGTCCCGGCCGTCGATGAGGCGGCGGCCGCTGTCGTCGCGATGGGTCGCGACCCTGCCGGCGTCCGCCCACCGGCGGGCGGTGTCCGGGCTGACGCCCAGCAGCCGCGCCGCCTGGCCGATCGTGTAGGACTGCATGTGCGACAAGATAGGCAGCTCAGGCTGGCAGGTGCAATCGACAGGACGGATCTCCGTAGCAAATGCCATTCGCCTTGGAGGAAGGGACGAATTTCCTCGCGGTGCGCGGCCGGGCGGCAGCGCGCAGGGTGTGGGCATGAGTCTGAGCATCCGTAACCAGTTGCCCGGGACCGTCCGCTCCGTCTCCCCCGGCGAGGTCATGGCCCTGGTCAGGGTCCGGCTGGACGGCGGGCAGGAGATCACCGCCGCGGTCACCCGCGAGGCGGTCGGGCAGCTGGGGCTGACGGAGGGCACTCCGGTGCGTGCCCTGGTCAAGTCCACCGAGGTCGCCCTGGCCACCGGTGGGGTCGAGGGGCTGAGCATCCGCAACCGGCTGCCCGGTACGGTCACCGACGTCTCGGCCGGCGGTGCGATGGCCGGGGTGAAGGTCACCGTCGCGGGCGGCGAACTGACCGCGGCGATCACCAGGGACGCGGCCGAGGACCTGGGGCTGGCGGCCGGTTCCGAGGTGACCGCGCTGGTCAAGTCCACCGAGATCGCGCTCGCCGCGGCCTGACCGCCCCGGCGCGGACGTCACTGCGGCTGCTCGGGCGGGGCCGGGTGGTGAGCGCCGACGGAGGCGCCACGGCACTCCCCCGGCGAACGGTTCGCGGCCGGGCGGCGAGGCGGTCGCCGTGGTCCACGCGGCCCCGGACGCCGAGGGCTGCACCCCGCCCGCCGAGGTCTGGCCGGCGCTCACCACCTGCCGTCCGCAGGCGCCGCTGCACGCCGGGGGCAGTGCTTCCGTAGCGACCCCGGCGACCTCAACTCCGCCTACTTGTCCCGGCTGGACCACAAACTCGACCTGCACGCGGCCCTGCTGTGCCGTTGAGGGAGCCGCCCCGGCCGGGCCGCTGAGGGGGACGCCCCCTGCTCGGTCCCGCCCGGCCGGTCGATGTGCACATTGGTCGACTTCACCCGGGCGGTGGCGGTCACCCCGACCTCGATCCCCAGCTCCTCGACCGCCTCCCGGCTGACCACCGACACCAGCCGGTGCGGCCCGGACTGGATCTCGACCTGGGCGATCACCTCGTCCATCGTCACCTTGGTGACGATCCCCGCGAAGGAGTTCCGCACGGACGTGAGCGCCTCACCGGGCACCGGATGCAGTCCGGTGGCGCGCTCCTTGGCGAACGCGGCCAGGCCGACCCCGTCGATGACGCGGTTCCCGCCGCCGTCCCGCTCCATCCGCAGCTGACCGCCGTCGGCCCACCGCCGGACGGTCTCCGAACTCACACCCAGCAGCTGCGCTGCCTGACCGATGCTGTACGTCGGCACGGTCGCACTCCAGGGCAGCCCGGCCACCGCGCCGCCGGCGGCTGCCGGGCCATCCCTCCCGGGGCCCGCTGCCATCCGAACGGAGCAGCGGAATCCGCCGTCGGCGCGAGCGGACCACCCCTGGCGGGCCCGGGGCCCGCCGCCGTCGGGACACGGCACGGGACGGCCCAACTCGCCGTACATCACACCAGGTTGGGTCGCGGAACGCCCGCTGAGCCGACGTCAAGGTAGAGGAGTTCGTGGCGGTTGCCGAATTTCCTCCCGTTGCGTCCCAAAAATCCCGATGTGAATCTGGTATCCCATTCGTCAAAGGAGTTGATCGCATGGTTACGGATCGCACGGCGCCGGTCGAGACGGCCACCCTGGCCGCCGAGGTCGAGGGACTGCTTGAACCCGCCGAGGCCGACGGCGTCTTCCGCGACACCCGCGAGTGTGGAGGTGCGCTGCTGCTGGCCGCGCTGCTCCTGATCTCGCCGCCCACCCCCCGGCCCAAGACTGACGTCCGCTGAGGGGAAAGCGTTGGCTGAACAGACGCAAGGAGCAGTCCCGCTCAGCGCTGTGATCGCCGATGCCGCAACCGGGGTCGCCCTCGCCCTGCGGGGTGAGGGCGACCCTTATGCGTTGTCCGGCATGCTGCGGCACGAGGATGCGCTGACCCCGGCCGCGGTACGGGTGCTCGGCGCCGATGCGCTGGCGCCGTACGCCGTGGAACCCCGGACGGCACCGGCCGGCGTGGACGACGAAGCGGTGGTGCGGCAGGCTCTGATGGCCTATCCGCCGGGTGACGGCGCCTCGGAGGTGTCGCTGTGGAGTTACCGCGGTCTGGTCGAGGCCGCACACGCGTTCCTGCCCGGGGGCGGCCGTCCGTGGCCGCCCGCACCGGAGGCCGGCACCGCGTGGATCGGCGAGTCCCCCTGGCCGAAGCTGTCGCACCGGGTGTCCCAGCTGGCCGCGCTGGCCCTGCCGGGGCTGGCGTCCGGCCTCGCCGAGCAGCTCGCCGCCCGTGCGGACGACCTGTCCCGGGGCTTCGTCCGGGCGGTCCGCCGCCGGGACTGGCCTCAGGCGGCCGGTGTGGGCCGCTGGCTGGCCCGGCTGCCGGACGTGCCTCAGACCCTCGGGCTGGACAGTGGGCTGGCGTTCGTCCATCAGATGGGCGGTGCCGATCCGCGGGTCGCGCTGCAC
This sequence comes from Streptomyces sp. NPDC048197, assembly GCF_043202395.1. NCBI lineage: Bacteria > Bacillati > Actinomycetota > Actinomycetes > Kitasatosporales > Streptomycetaceae > Streptomyces > Streptomyces sp. NPDC048197. Next base: position 73,110 of record NZ_JBIDAJ010000011.1, on the reverse strand, counting down.
GTCGCGGCCGCCCGGCGGTTCTACGGGCGGGGCGGATGACCGGCGGGCACGGCGACCCGGGGCTGCTGGACCACATGGTCGAAGCGAGCCTCGGGTGGCTGGACGGGGCGCGCGGGTCCTTCCGCCTGCCGCCCGACGTGACGACCGATGCCGACCCCAATCTGACCCTCAAACCGCTCGGCGAGCTGGCGGAACTCAGCCAGCTGATCGGGGCGGTGCACCCGCGCGAGGAGATCCGCCGGACCGCCCGCGGGCTGTTCGCGTTCGCCTGGAACGAGACCCGGGACGGGGAACTCTTCGCCGAACTGATCCGCGGCGAGCCGTTCGCCACCTACCCGGTGGAGCTGTACGGGGTGTTCGCGCGGGCCGGGCTGCGCCACGCCGAGGCCGACGATCTGGTGCGGACCACCACGCGGCTGCGCGGCTGGCGGGTGGCGCGCGAGGACCACACCCGTACGCTCGGGGTGCTGAACGCCGAGCGGCGGATCGGGCTGCGGCCGCACGCCGACTTCGGCTCGGTGCTGGCGCTGACCGGGCTGGGCCGGCTGCCGGAGCCCTGGGCGCTGGACCGCAAGGCGGCCTACGGCATCACCCACGACGTGTTCCACCTGACCGACTGGGGGCGCGACCGGCAGCGGCTGTCCCCCGAGCTCGCCGGCTATCTGCGGCTGTGGCTGCCCTCCTGGCTGGAGAACTGGCTGGAGGAGCAGCTGTGGGACCTGGTCGGCGAGCTGCTGGCGGTGACCGCGTGCCTGCCCCGGGCCCCGTACCACCCGGTGGCCTGGCAGCGGCTGGCCGGTGCCCAGGCGGCCGACGGCAGCGTGCCGGAGAGGGGCGCGGCGCCCGGCTCCGGCGACCCGGACGAGATGTTCACCGCCTGCTACCACTCCACCCTGGTGACCGCGTTCGCCGCCACCCTGGCCCGGATCGCCGCCGACGAGGCCGAGACCGGCCCGCGCGGCGGGGACCCGGTGCTGGTGGGCGGCCGGACGCCCGGCGAAAGCGAGAGTGCCCCGTGACCGTGACGGCCGCGTCCCCCGCCCTGCTGCACGGTGTCGGCGACCGGGCCCTGACCTGGCTCGACGACCACCGCGAGCACTTCCGGCTGACCCCCGAGGACTTCCGCTCCGGCGGTGCGGTGGTCGAACGGCTCAAGCCGATCGGGGAGCTGGCGCTCAACATGCAGGTGCTGTTCCGGGAGGGCGTGGCCGGTTCCCGGCAGAAGGCCCGGGCCGGGCAGCTGCTGGACTTCGCCTGGCGCGAGCTGCTGGACGGCGGCAACGTGCTGGCCCGGCTGCAGCACGACGAGCCGCTCTCCCCCGTACCGCTGGAGGTCTATGCGACCTTCCACGAGCTGGGCCACCGGCACCCGGGGCTGGAGGCGGCGGTGCAGGTGTGCCGGCACACCGCCACCTGGAACGCGCTGGAGATGATGCCCAACCGGCGCCTCGGGGTGCTGAACGCCGAGCGCAAGCTGGGCCTCACCCCCAGCAGCGACTTCGGGACGGCGGTGGCGCGCACCTGGCTGGGGCAGCTGGCCGAGCCGTGGACGGTGCAGCTGCACATCGCCTACGACCTCACCCACACCGTCTTCCACCTCACCAACTGGGGCGAGGCGCCCGAGCGGATCCCGCCGGACATCGCGGACTACCTCACGCGGTACCTGCCGGCCTGGACGGAGGACTGGGCGGACCTCGAACACTGGGACCTGCTGGGCGAGTTGCTGGTCGTCGACGCCTGTCTGCCGCGGCCCACACTGGACGCGGAGCTGTGGGAGCGGTACGCCGCCGCGCAGTCGGACAGCGGCGCGATGCCGATCCAGGGCCGGATGCCCGAGGGCGATCCGGCGCGGGTCTTCGACCTGGTGCACCACCCCACCCTGGTCGCCGCGTTCGCCTCGGCGATGGCCACCTCCCGGGCCATGTCCGCGGTCTGATGGGCGGGCTCTGATGGGCGCGGCAGGCCCCACCCCGCCGGCCGACCGCCTCGCCGACGCGGTCACCCGGATCGACGCGCCGGACGTGGTGCTGGCGGTGACCCGGCGGGGCGTGCGGACCGTGGTCACCGGCGGCACCGCGCTGGCCCCGCCCACCCCGCGGCAGGCCCTGCGCTACGAACTCGGCTCGCTGTCCAAGACGTTCACCGTGCTGCTGCTGGCCGATCTGGCCCGGTCCGGGGTGCTGTCGCTGGACGATCCGCTGGTCGGCCATCTGCCCGACCTGCCGCTGCGGTATCCGCACTCCCGCCGGATCACCCTGTGGCACCTGGCCACCCACACCTCGGGGCTGCCGCGGATCCCCGCGGACCTGGTCGCCGGTGCGCTGCTGCATCCGTACGCCAACGGCTACGCCCGCTACGACACCGAGCGGCTGCTGCGGACCTTCGCCCGCACCCGGCCCCGCAACCGGCCGGGCACCCGCTGGCGGTACTCGAACTTCGGGCTGGCGCTGCTCGGTCCGGCGATGTCCCGCGCCGCGGGCGAGGACTATCCGGCGCTGCTCGGCGGCCGGGTGCTGGGCCCGCTGGGGCTGTCCGGGACGGCACTGGCGCCCGGCGCGACCGGCACCGACGCGGTCGGGCACCGGACGAACGGGGTGACGCCGGTGGCCAGCGCCGACATGGGCGCGTTCATGGCCGCCGGGTCGGTCCGGGCCACGCCCGGCGACCTGCTCAGGTATCTGGAGGCGCACCTGTCGCCGGAGGACACCCCGCTGGCCGGCCCGCTGCGCGACGTCCAGGTGCCGCTGCTGCGGCGCGGCTGGCGGCGCCGCAACACCCACACCCTGACGTGGTACCAGCACCCGGCGCCGCGCGGGCCGTTGCTGTTCCACGTCGGGGCGACCTTCGGGCAGCAGGCGTTCCTCGGGTTCCACCCGGCCACGCACACCGGTCTGGTCGCGCTGGCCACCCGGCGCGGCCGTACCTGCCGGATGATCACCACCGCCTACGAGACGCTGTACGCGCTGGCCGGTGAGCCGCCCGCATGACCGCGCGGCCCGGCGGTCACGGCTCGCCGGCCAGGATCCGGGGCAGGGAGGTGCCCGGGCGTTCCTCGCTGGCCTGCCGGAAGACCTCCGTGTAGGCCCGGTCGCCGATCGCCGCGCGGGCCCGCTGCTCGCACTCCTCGCGGACCGCGCGCAGTTCCGGGGTGCCGCGCTGGGGGTGCCCGACGGTGCGCCAGAGTGCCTGGCCGCTGCCGTAGACCCGGGCGGCCGCGGCGCCGGCGCCCTGGGCGGCCAGTGCGGCGGCGAGCAGGTCCAGACCGAGGGCGATGCCGAACTTGTCGCCGATGCCCTGCTTGGCGGCGAGCATCGCCCGGGCGTGGCCGGCCGATTCCCCGGGCCGGCCCTGGAACAGCGAGATCAGGGAGAGCTGGTAGTCGGTGTAGGAGCGGGTCCAGTACTCGCCGCGTGCGACGCAGCCGCGGCGCAGTGCGGTGGCCTCGGTGCGGGCCTCGGTGAGCTTGCCGATGCCGGTGAGCGCGAAGATCCGGACCAGGTGGCAGCGCAGCCGCCCGGGCGAGTCGAAGGGGGCGTCCGGCGGCGGGCCGAGGACCTGGTCGGTGACGGCGTGGGCGGACATCGGGCGGCCGGCCATCAGGTGGGTGAGGCCGATGAGGTAGCCGGCCTCCAGCACCGCCTCGGCGTCGCCGGAGGTCTGCGCGGCCCGTGCGCACTGAAGCCCGAGGGCGTCGGCCTGCGGCAGATCGCCCTGGAGGAGCACGGCGACGCCGAGCGCCCACAGGGCCCGGGTGCGGGCGCGGCTGGGCCTGTCGTCGGCGGCCAGCGCGCGGGAGAGGTAGTCGCGGGCCTCGTGCAGATGGCCGCAGCAGCTCCAGAAGAAGCCGACCGCGGCGCTGAGTTCCTGGGCCCGTTCGGGGGCGGTGACCAGCAGGTGGTCCAGTGCGGTGCACAGGTCGACGTGCGCATCGGCGATCCTGCGGTACCAGCCGACCTGCCCGGGGCCCAGCCAGGCCTGTTCCGCGCGGCGGCCGTGGCCGACGAAGTGTGCGGCGTGCCGGTCGGCGAGGGCGGGCGCCTCACCGAGCTCGCCGAGCCACATCCGGCCGTACTCGCGCAGGGTGTCGAGCATGCGGAAGCGGCCGCCCTCGCGGGAGAGCACGGACTTGGCGGCCAGTCCGGTCAGGGCGGTGTGCACCTCCGCCTCGGTGAGCGGCCCGCCGGTGCACACCGCGCCGGCCGACTCCGTGTCGAAGGTGCCGCGGAAGACCGAGAGCCGGGCCCACAACAGCCGCTCCAGGGGGGTGCACAGTTCGTGGCTCCAGCCGATGGTGCAGCGCAGGGTGCGGTGGCGGGGCGGCAGCGGCAGCCCCTCGCCGGTGTCGAGGGTGTCGAAGCGGGTGGCCAGCCGCTCCGCGATCCGCTGGACGGAGCTGGTGGCCATCTGCGCGCCGGCCAGCTCCAGGGCGAGCGGAATGCCTTCGAGCCGCCGGCAGATGCCGTCGGCGGTGGCCGCGTGGGCGGGGTCGGTGAGGACGAGGCCGGGCGCGGCGGTGCCGGCCCGGTCGGTGAGGAGGGTCAGGGCGTCGTTGTCGCCGGTACAGGGCAGCGGGCCGATCTCGGTGACGCGTTCGCCGTCGAGGCCGAGCGGCTGCCGGCTGGTGACGAGTACGGTCACGCCGGGCGCGGCGGTCAGCAGGTCGCCGAGCAGGTCGCGGCAGCCGGGTACGAGGTGTTCGCAGGAGTCCAGCACCAGCAGCAGGCGTTTGTCGGTGAGCCAGGAGCACAGTGCGGCGGCCGGGGTGCGCGCGGTGTGGTCGGCGAGACCCACGGCGTCGCAGACCGTGGCCAGCAGCCGCCCCTCGCCCTGTAACGGCCACAGGTCGGCCCAGCCGACCCCGTCGGGGAACCGCGGTGCCGCCGCCCGGGCCGCCCGGACGGCGATCCGGGTCTTGCCCACCCCACCGGGCCCGGTCAGGGTGACCAGCCGGTGTGCCGCCAACTCCTGGTCGATCCGCTCCAGTTCGCTCCGTCGTCCGACGAAGCTGGTCGACTCCTCGGGAATGCTGCTCGCCACGGGGCCAGTGTGCCCCAGCTTCGGCCCGGGTGGCGCGGGGTGGCGTGGTGGTGCGGGGGCGCCGGGTTGACGCCGGGGCGGCAGCGGGTGCGCGGGGTCAGGGCGTGACCACCGGGAACGTCGGGTCCGGGCCGGTGGCGAGGGCGAGGAGGGTGCCGAGGGGGCCGGGTTCGACGGGCGGGGCGGGTTCGGTGGGGGTGTGGGGGGTGAGGAGGTCGAGGAGCTGGGGCCTGGTGAGGGTCAGGGTGAGGTCGGGGCTGCCGTCGGCGGTGGGGGCCGGGGCACCGGGGGAAGCCCGGTGGGTGAGGGCGCCGTGGGAGAGGGTCAGCCGCCAGGTGCGGTCCTCGTCGGGGAGGTAGAGGTCGAGGGTGAGCGCGGTGGACCAGGCGCGCGGCCCGTCGATGCGCAGCGCCAGCGAGTCCAGGAGCTGGTCGACGGTGAGCGCCCGGGCGAGGTCGGGGGCGGCGGTGGCGTCCTGGGTGTCGTCCCGGGCGGCGGGGGCGCCGCGCAGTTCGCCCGCACCGGTGAGGTAGACGTTGCGCCAGACCGCGTTCTCCGCGCCGTGGCCCAGGCGTTCGTAGACCTCGGCGAGGGCGCGGCGGGCCCGCACGTTGTGCGGGTCGGCGAAGACGGCGTGGTTGAGGAGGGTCGCGGCGAACCGCAGGTCGCCGTCGGCCGCGTAACTCTTGCCGGCGTTCACGGTGGCCTCGACGCCGCCGAGGGCGTGGACGTAGCGCCGGGCCTGTTCGGCCGGCGGGTGCTCCCACAGGTGGGCGGGGTTGCCGTCGAACCAGCCCAGGTGGCGCTGGGCGACCGCCTTGACGTGGTCGCTGACCGAGCCGTAGTAGCCGTGGTGGGACCACACCCGCGCGAGGGCCGGCGGCAGCCGCAGCTGCTCGGCGATCTCGGTGCCGGTGTATCCGGCGTTGAGCAGCCGCAGGGTCTGGTCGTGCAGGTAGGCGTACAGGTCGCGCTGGCCGGCCAGGAAGGCCCGGATGCGGTCCTTGCCCCAGGTCGGCCAGTGGTGCGAGGCGAAGGCGACCTCGGTGCCGTCGCCGAAGAGGGCGAGCGCCTCGTCGAGGTGGCGGGCCCAGGCCCGGCTGTCGCGGACCGCCCCGCCGTACAGCGGCAGGACGGTGTGCAGGGTGTGGGTGGCGTTCTCGGCCAGGCAGAGCGCCCGGTGCGCGGGGAAGCCGAAGTTCATCGCGGCGGGGGCCTCGGCGTCCGGGGTGAGCTGGAAGACGAGGTGGACGCCGTCGAGGATCTCCTCCTGGCCGGTGCGGGTGATGTCCACGGTCGGCGGGATCAGGGTGCGGGTGCCGGTGGACCGGGTGGTGCCCAGCCCGCAGCCGATCTGGCCGTCCGGCCCCTTCGGCAGCGCGGTGCCGTACGTGAAGGCGGCGCGCCGGGACCGCGCGGGTCCGGCGTCGAGCTGCTCGCCGACGGCGTGGGCGAGGAAACCGGCCGGGGCGAGGACGGGTACGGGGTCGTGCCCGGCGGGGACGACGCCGCCGGCGCCGCCGAAGTGGCCGGCGTGCGAGTGGGTGTAGATCAGCCCGGTGACCGGCCGGTCACCGCGGTATTTGCGGTACAGCTCCAGGGCCGCGGCGGCGGTCTCGGTGGAGAGCAGCGGGTCGACGACGATGACGCCGTGGTCGCCCTCGACCAGCGTCATATGGGCCAGGTCCAGGCCGCGGGCCTGGTAGATGCCGTCGGTGACCTCGTAGAGACCCTGGCGGCTGACCAGCCTGCCCTGGCGCCAGAGGCTCTCGTGGGCGGTGTCGGGGCAGTTCTGGGCCAGGAATCCGTAGGCCGCGGCGTCCCAGACCGGCCGGCCGTCGTCCGTGGTGATCCGCGGCGGGTCGAGCTCGGCGATGAAGCCGCGGTCGGCGTCGGCGAAGTCTTCGTGGTCATCGACGGGTGCAGCGGTCACGGGGCGCTCCCTCTCCGGGGCGGCGGCGGGCCCAAGGCCCCTGCCCCACACGATCGATTTAACCGGCTTTGTCCGGGTGGCGCATGCCTGCCTCCGGAGCGGCCGGGGAGCGCCGGCACGGCCAACGGCGTTACGGGCAGGGCCGGGCAGGGCACAACCACGCAGGTGGGGTCGTATCCGGGCGCGGCAATCCGGCCGGCCGGGGCGGGCCCGCCGCGCTCTTCCGGGAGGGGAGGGACGCCCTCTGTCCCCGTACGACGACCGCGCCTTCGGCGAGCTCGCCGAGTCGTTCCGGCACCACGCCGTTCCGTACGCCCGCCCCCGCACCCCGCCTGCCTGCCGCCCCACCCGGTCGCGTGCCGGGCGCCGGGGCCTGGGCTGGCTGGTGCCCGCCGCCGCGGCCGGCAGCCTGGCCGCCGGGATCCTGCTGGCGCACGCCCTGCTCCTGGCGGGCGGGCTGGTCCTGGCGGGCCTCGCCGGACACCTGGCGGCGGGCGGGCGCGGCCCGTACCGATAGGGGTCCGACCGGTACCGATAGGGGTCCTGACCGGCACCGAGGGGCGGTTCTGCCCGGGCCGGAGACGGCATACGGCCGCCGGCCGGCCTGTCCGGGAAGGGCAGGCGGACCGGCGGTCACTCATTGCGGCCCCGCGGGCAGCGCCTTCAGGTGGTGGTGCGGCGCTTGGACGCCGCGGCGACGCACAAGGCGCCCAGCAGGAACGTCAGCGCACCGATGACGACGTTGTTCCAGATGACGCCCGCGTCCGGGCTGCGGCCCACGAGCCAGGGCGCGATGATCATCCACACGCCGATCGCGCACATCGCGCCGCTCAGCCCGTACATCCGCGCCGGGGTCACGGTGAAGCCGACCGCCAGCAGGGCAATCGCGATCCCGACGATCAGGTTGTGCGTCGCCAGGGCGGGCTGCGCCAGCGTGTAATGGACGATGAACGGCGAGACGGCGCAGTACAGGCCGACGAGGAACACCGGACCGTCGACAAGTACCACATCACGCCCACCGAGCACCCGCTCGTATCGGGCCTGCATCTCCGAAGCGTCGGGGTGACCTGCGAGATCTCCCCTGTGGTGTGAGACGTCGGCCATGCGACTCGCCTCCTTCGCTCGCAGCCTGGCCGTTATCGCGTGGCATCGGGCCACGGTTTAATTCTGCGCTTATGTCGCCTTTATGTGTAGATGAAGAAGCAGGTGAATTTTGAAGGGGTACGGTCACCTTTCCACCGCCCCGCGCTACAGCGCACGGCCCAGGCCCAGATTCCAGCGGCCGCCCCGCCCGCTCAGCTCCGTCACGGTCAGCGGTGCCACGTCCAGCCGCCAGAAGGCGTCCGCGGGCACCCGCAGGGCACACACCGCGGCGGCCCGCACCACGTCCGGTTCCACGACCGCCAGTACCCGTCCGGCGTCCAGCGCCATGCGGGTCAGCCAGCCCGCGACCCGGTCGCAGAGCTGCCGCAGCGACTCCCCGCCGTGCCCGGCGAAGTCCGGATCGTCCAGCCAGGCGGAGACCGCGAGCGGTTCCGTTTCGGCCAGCTCCGCCAGGGTCCGCCCCCGCCACTCCCCCATCGCACAGCCCGCCAGCTCCGGCACCGGCCCGGCCGGCAGTCCGAGCTCCTCCGCGGTGCGCCGGCAGCGCGCGGAGGGCGAGGCGAAGACCCGGTCGGCGGCCGGCAGCGCCCCCGCGGCGGCCCGGGCCCGTCGCAGCCCGGCCGCGTGCGGTGGGGAGTCGTCGTCGAAGCGCACCTCGCGCTGGGCGTCGCCCGCGGCCGGTGAGACCAGCATCACCCGAGTTGTCATGCCCTCTTCCCTCCTCTGTCGCCGGGACGCCAACTCCTCAGACGGGCAAGGAAGTTGCCCGGCGGATGCGCCCCGGCCCGCACCGGTCCGCCCCCCGTACGGTCTTGGCCAGATGGCCGGATCACGGTACGTTTCCCGGTGCTTGACGACGGCATGACGGAAGCCGGTGGGATCCCGGCGCGGTCGCGCCACTGTATGTCCGGTTTTTTATCAGCCCGCCAGGGGCCGGTACCGGATGAGCCAGACCCGCATGTCGTTCTGCACTCCCATTACCGGGGACGCGAGTTCCCCCCAACAGGAGGTCATGCCATGGCTTCGTCCATCGCACCGCCGACCACCGGCGCCACCACCACCCCCGCCCCTCTCCCGCTGAAGGCGATCGCCCCCTGGGCACTGTTCGCCGGTGTGCTGCTGCTGGTCCTGCTGTACTTCGTCGGCGCGGAGCAGGGCGCCACCTCGCTGCTGTCCGGTTCGGACGTCCATGAATGGCTGCACGACGGGCGCCACCTCCTCGGCTTCCCCTGCCACTGACGGACGGCCGCAGCCATGAACTCCCTCACCGTCAGGACCCTGATGGTCCGCGGCATGCTCGCCGGCCTGGCCGCCGGCGTACTGGCCCTCCTCGTCGCCTACGTGCTGGGCGAACCGCGGATCGACGCCGCCATCGCCTTCGAGGAGGCACACAGCCACGAACACGAGATGGAAGTGGTCAGCCGTGGACTGCAGTCCACGGCCGGGCTCGCCACCGGCGTCCTGGTCTACGGCGTGGCACTGGGCGGGATCGCCGCACTGGCCTTCTGCTTCGCCCTGGGGCGGATCGGCCGGTTCGGGGCCCGCGCCACGGCCCTGCTGCTCTCCGGGGCGGCGCTGGTGGCCGGCTACGTCGTACCGTTCCTGAAATACCCGGCCAATCCACCGTCGGTCGGCGACCCCGACACCATCGGCAAACGCACCGCCCTGTATTTCCTGATGATGCTGCTCGGCCTCCTGCTGGCCGTCGCCGCCACGATCCTCGGCCGGCGGCTGGCTTTGAAGCTGGGCAACTGGTACGCGACGGTGACCGCCGTCGCCGCGTTCGTGGTCGCCGTCGGGCTCGCCTACGCGTTCCTGCCGGCCGTCAACGAGGTGCCCGCGGACTTCTCCGCCACGCTGCTGTGGCAGTTCCGGCTGTCGGCGCTCGCCGTCCAGCTGGTGCTGTGGGCCGCGTTCGGGCTGGTCTTCGGGCAGTTGGCGGAGCGCGTCGTCACGGCCCGGCCGGCCGCCGAGCGGGCCGGGGCGGTGTCCGTCGCCTCCTGATCCGGCACCTGCACCGCACCACCGGTCCGGGGCCCGCGAGCGCTCCTCGCGGGCCCCGGACCTGCTGCGTCACACCCGGACCGCTTCTGTCGGTACGGACCTGACGGTGTGTCAGAGCTGGCCCGGGATGCCGTCGAGGTGCGGCAGGTCGTGGTCGAGACGCTCGCGCTTGGTGCGGAGATAGCGGATGTTCTCCGCCTGGGGCTCGGCCAGCAACGGGACGCGCTCGGTGACGGAGATGCCGTACCGCACCAACGCGGCGCGCTTGCGCGGGTTGTTGGACAGCAGCCGTACCGCGCGGACGCCGAGGTCGTCGAGGATCTGCGCGGCGGCGCGGTACTCCCGGGCGTCGACCGGGAGGCCGAGCGCGATGTTCGCCTCGACGGTGTCCAGCCCCTCCTCCTGGAGCTGCATCGCGCGGAGCTTCGCCAGCAGGCCGATGCCCCGGCCCTCGTGGCCCTGGAGGTAGACCAGCACGCCGCGCCCGGCCGCCGCTATCGCCCGCAGCGCCGCGGACAGCTGGTCACCGCACTCGCAGTGCCGGGACGCGAAGGCGTCCCCGGTCAGGCATTCCGAATGCACCCGGGTCAGCACCGGTTCGCCGGTGACCTCGCCGTACACCAGCGCCACATGCTCGGTTCCGCTGGGCCGGTCGAGATAGCCGACCGCCCGGAACTCCCCGTAGGCGGTGGGCAGCCGGACCGACACCGCCCGCGCCACGCCGGGCAGGGGGCGGGCCGCGTCGGGGGCGACGGCGAGGTCATGACCGGGGCGGGGGCCGCACAGGGCGTCGGGGTCCGTCATGGCGCGATGGTACCCACGGGGGTCGGAACCCGGCGGCGATCACTCAGATACATGACAAGTATGCTGCGCCACCCGCGTCCCGACCGGCTCCCGGCGGGCCGACCGACGAAAGGCGGCCGATCCCGATGACCGCTCCCCCGCAACCGCCGACGCCCACCGGGCTGTTGCCGGCCGACACCACCGAGGACGTCCGCAGAAGGCGGCCGCAGCTGGCGGTGCTGCCCATCGGCAGCTTCGAACAGCACGGCCCGTACCTGCCGTTGACCACCGACACGGTCATCGCCTGCACCGTCGCCCGGGAGCTGGCCGCCGCCCATGACGTCCTGCTGCTGCCGCCGCTGACCGTCTCCTGTTCGCAGGAGCACGCCGCCTGGCCGGGGACGGTCAGCATCTCGGCGCGGACACTGCACGCCGTCGTCACGGACCTCGCCGACTCGCTGCTCCGGTCCGGGATCGGGGCTCTGGTCCTGGTCAACGGCCACGGCGGGAACTACGTGCTGCGCAACGTGGTGCAGGAATCCGCCGGGCGCGGCATCCGGATGGCGCTGTTCCCCGGCACCGCCGACTGGGACGCGGCCCGCGACCGGGCCGGGATACGCACCTCCGCCCACAGCGACATGCACGCGGGCGAACTGGAGACCTCGATCCTGCTGCACGCCCATCCGGAACTGGTCAAGGACGGCTACGCCGGCGCGGATTGCCCGGCCGACGACCGCCGGCACCTGCTGATGCTGGGGCTGTCGGCGTACACCACGTCCGGGGTCGTCGGCCGCCCGTCGCTCGCCTCCGCCCACAAGGGCCGGGAGCTGCTGGCCGGGCTGACCGAGGCGTTCGCCGAGTACGTCGCGCTGCTGGGTGCCGGGGCGGACGCCGATGGCTGAGCCGCTGGGGACCGCGCAGGCGTGGCAGCGGCTGCGGCGGATCCGTACGGAAGGGCAGGCCCGGGCCGCCGGGCTGGTGCGGGACGGCGACGGCCGGCCGCGCTGGGAGGAGCCCGCCTCGGCGGGCGCCGCGGAGCTCGCCGAGCGCTATCTGCCGCTCTGCCTGGCCGGCCCGCGGGTGGCGTTCGGGCAGTTGGGGCAGAGCCTGGACGGCTTCGTGGCGACCCGCACCGGCGATGCCGACTACGTCACCGGGACGGCCGACCGCCGCCATCTGCACCGGCTGCGGGCGCTCGCCGACGCCGTGCTGGTCGGGGCCGGTACGGCCGTGGCGGACGATCCCCGGCTGACCGTACGGGCCTGTCCCGGCGACAACCCGGTGCGGGTGGTGCTCGATCCGCGTGGCCGGGTGCCGCGCGGGAGCGGGGTGTTCACGGACCGGGCCGCGCCGACGCTGTGGGTGGTGGGGCCGGACGCCGCGGTGCCGCCGGACGTCACGGGCGAGGGCGTCGAGGTGCTCCGGCTGGCCGATGCGGCGGCGTTCGCCCCGTCACGGCTGCTCGCGGCCCTGGCGCGCCGCGGCCTGGGCCGGGTGCTGATCGAGGGCGGCGGGGTGACCGTGTCGCGGTTCCTGCAGGCCGGTGCGCTGGACCGGCTGTACCTCACGGTCGCGCCGGTACTGATCGGGGACGGCGTGCCCGGCCTGCGGTTCCCCGGGACGACGGTGATGCGCGAGGCGCTCCGGCCGCCGCTGCGGCGCAGCCTGCTCGGGGAGGACACCCTCTTCGAGATGGAGCTGCGGACGGCCGGCGCGGAGGGCGGCGCCCCACCGGACGCACAGCACCACGGCGCCGGGCAGGCTCGCGGCGAAGGCGAGGACGCCGTAGACGACGGCGGTGGCCAGGCCCTGCGCCGCGCCCAGCCCGGCGGCGCCGAACGCCCAGGCGGCGACGCCCTCGCGGGGGCCCCAGCCGCCGACGTTCAGCGGCAGCGCCATGGCGAGCAGGGCGAGGACCACCAGCGGCACCAGCTCGGCGGTCGGTGCGGTGACGCCGGCGACCCGGGCGGCCAGGACGAACATGGCGAGGTAGCCCGCGAGGACCACCGCGGAGGACAGGGCGACACCGAAGCGGACGCCGGGGGCGGCGAGGCCCTGGCGCGCCTCGGTCAGGAAGGTGCCGAGGGCGCGCCGGACGCGTGAGGTGCCGGGGCGGCGCCGCAGCCACCCGGCGAGGACCAGCGCCGCGGCGCCCATCGCGGCGGTGGTCACGGCGGCGCCCGGTGAGGCCAGGGCGCGGACGGCCGGCGCCAGGACCGGTGACGGCCGGGCGAGCAGCACCACGGCCCCGGCGAGCACCAGCACCAGCTGGCCGGCGGTGCGTTCCAGGACCACCGCCCGCACCCCGCGGCCCAGGTCGCCGGCGGCCCGGCCGTGGCCCACCGCGCGGTGGACGTCGCCCAGGACGCCGCCGGGCAGCGCCGCGTTGAGGAACAGCGCCCGGTAGTAGTCGGCGACCGCGCGGCCCAGCGGCAGCCGAAGGCCCAGGCCGCGGGCCACCAGACACCAGCGCCAGGCACTGCCGACCGTGGTCAGCAGGCCGAGGGCGAGGGCCGCGAGCAGCGCTCCGGCGTCGATCCGGCGCAGCCCGTCCAGGAAGGCCCCGGAACCCAGGTGCCACACCAGGCCCGCCAGGATGCCCGCGCCCGCGAGCAGCCGCAGCAGCGCCCAGCCGCGGCGGTTCATCCCCCGTCCCCGGGCGGCGGACCGGGCAGCGCCAGCAGGTCGGTGTGGTGCACGGTCACGCCCAGTTCGCCCGCCGCGCACTCCTCCAGCCGGCGCTCCAGATAGGCCGTCGCCCGCGGTGCCGGCGCGGGCCGCTGGGCGTGTGCGGCGCCGACCCAGCCGCGCAGCCATTCGGCGGTCAGCGCGGACTCCGCGCAGCCGAGCCGCCAGGGGCTGGACCGCAACCGGACCGTCCAGCCGTGCCGTTCGAACGCCGTGACCGCCGCCGCGACCGCGTCCGGACCGAGCAGGCCGCGGTCCCCGTCGGTACGGCGCTGGTGGTCGTTGAAGGCGGCGGCCAGCTCCGCGTCGAGCGGATCGGGCGGGGTGAGCTCGACCCGGCCGGAGACCGAGAGCGCCAGCAGGACCGGGCAGCCGGCACCGGCACAGGCCGCGGCGAGCGCCTCGATCTCGTCGAGGGTGAGCAGATCGAGCAGGGCGGAGGCGGTGACCAGGGAGGTCCCGGCGAGGTCGGCGGCGGTGAGGGCGGTCAGGTCGCCGCGCTCGGTGGTGGCCGTGACGGGCGTGCCGTCGGCGGCCGTTGCGGGCATCCGGGCGCCGGCCTCGGCGAGCAGCACCGGGTCGTGGTCGTGCAGGATCCAGCGCTGCGGGCCGGGCAGCCGGACGGCGAGCCAGCGCGCCATGGAGCCGGTGCCGCAGCCCAGGTCGCGGACGGTCAGGCCGGGCGGGCCGGGCCGTCCGGCCAGCGCTCGGCGCAGCGGGCGGAGGAGCTCGGGGGCCCGGGCCGCGGCGTCGGCGCGTTCGCGCAAATCAAGCCAGCGCGGGGCGAATCGGGGGCTGCCGACGGCGGTCAACGGCTGCTCCGGGGGTCGTGCCGAAGCCGTTCCAGCGCTTCGGCCAGGCTGTGCGACGTCATCTCCCACCCCTCCAGCATGGCACGCCGCCCGCGCGCGGCTTCCCGCAGCCGGTGCCGCAGCGCCCGGTCCCCCAGCCAGTCGCGCAGTGCACCGGAGAGCGCCGCGGGGTCCCCGGTGGGGACGAGGAGGCCGGGCGGGGTGCCGTCGGGGGCCCGTCCCAGGGCTTCCGGTACGCCGTCGACGGCCGTGGCCAGGACGGGAATTGCGCGCGCCAGCGCCTCGGTGATCACCATGCCGTAGGTCTCGGCGTACGAGGCGAGCACCAGCAGGTCGGCGGCGGCGTAGTGCGCTTCCAGTTCGGCACCGGTCTGTGGCCCGGCGAAACGGATCCGGTCGCCGAGGCCCAACCCGTCCACGTGGCCCCGCAGTTGGGCGGCGTAACCGGGATCGCCGCCGGGACCGCCGACGAAGGTGCAGTGCCAGGGCGGACCGGTGACGGTGGCCAGGGCGTCGAGCAGCCGGCGGTGTCCCTTGCGCGGGGTGAGCGCGGCGACGCAGAGCAGCGCGGTGCCGGGGTCGGTGCCGGGGGCGAGCGGTGCGGGGTCGGTGCCGGGCCGGGCGATGTGCACGCGGGCGGGCGGCAGGTGGTGGTGTGCGGTGATCCGGCCGGCGGCCCAGGCGCTGGTGGCCACGACGGCGCCGGCGGCGTGCAGGGCCCGGCGTTCCCGGGCGTCCAGGTCGGCGGCCTCGCCGGGGTCGAGCCCGGTCTCGTCGGCCAGCGGCAGATGGACCAGGACGGCGAGCCGCAGCCGGGCGGCCTCGGGCCGCAGGACCTCGGGGACGCCGCAGCCGACCAGCCCGTCGAGGAGGACCACGGCGCCGTCGGGCAGTTCCGCCAGCAGCCGGGCCAGTTCCGCGCGGTCGGCGGCGGCCGGCCGCGGCCAGGCGCCGGGCAGGGCGTGCGGGCGCACGCGCCACCCCGCCGCCAAAAGGCCCTGGCACACCCGGCGGTCGTAGGTGTTGCCGCCGCTGGGCGCCGCCGGGTCGTCGACGCCGCCGGGCAGGACGACGTGCACCGTCCGCTCCCCCGCCCGGGCGGCGCCGCCGCGGGTCACAGCGCGCGCTCGTAGGTGGCCCAGGCGATGTGCGATTCGTGCAAGGTGACCGATATGCCGGTCAGTTCGCGGGCGCCCTCGCCGAGGTTTCCGGCCTGCACCCGGTCGGCGAGCCGGTCGGCGATGACCTTGGCCAGCGCCTCCGTCGAGGTGTTGGTGCCGGCGAAGGCCGGCTCGTCGTCGAGATTGCGGTAGTTCAGCTCGCCGACCACACCGGCGAGTTCCTGGGTGGCCAGGCCGATGTCCACGACGATGTTGTCGGCGTCGAGTTCTGGCCGGCGGAAGGTGGCGTCCACGATGAACGTCGCGCCGTGGAGCCGCTGCGCGGGGCCGAACACGGCACCGCGGAAGCTGTGCGCGACCATCAGGTGATCGCGGACGGTGATGCTGAACAAGGCCGTTCCTCCGGTGTGATGTCGGTCTCAGTGACGGTGTGGTGGGGGGCGGATCCGGGGCCGGGGCGCGGCGCCTACCGGCCGTCCGGCGGTGCGTACCGGATGCGGTGGCAGAGCGCCGGGAGGTCGCCGGAGGCGAGCCGGGGCAGCACCTGCGGCAGCTCCTCGAAGGCGGACTCCCCGGTGATCAGCGCGTCGAAGGCGGGATCGGCGAGGAGTTCGAGGGCGAGCGCCATCCGGTCCGCGTAGCTGCGGCGGTCCCGCCGGGCCGGGGAGACGGTGCCGACCTGGCTGCTGCGCACGACCAGCCGGCGGGAGTGGAACGCCTCGCCCAGCGGCAGGCTGACCCGCCGGTCGCCGTACCAGCTCAGCTCCAGGACGGTGCCTTCCGGCGCGAGCAGTTCGAGGGCGCGGGCCAGTCCTTCCTCGGTGGCGCTGGCGTGCACGACGAGGTCGCAGTCGCCAAGGGCGTCGGCGGGCAGCGCGAAGTCCACATCGAGCGCCCGGGCGGTGGCCGCGCGGCCGGGATCGGCGTCGACCAACTGCACCCGCACCGCCGGGTAACGGGCGAGGAGGGCGGCCACACTGCATCCGACCATGCCGCCGCCGATCACCGCGATCCGGTCGCCGATCAGCGGCCCGGCGTCCCAGAGGGCGTTGACCGCGGTCTCGACGGTGCCGGCGAGGACGGCGCGGGCGGCGGGCACGGTGTCCGGTACGGGCGTGACGGCGCGGGCCGGGACGACGTAGTGCGTCTGGTGCGGGTACAGGCAGAAGACCGTGCGGCCGCGCAGCGCGGGCGGTCCCTCCTCGACGACGCCGACGTTGAGGTAGCCGTATTTGACCGGTGCGGGGAAGTCGCCCTCCTGGTAGGGCGCGCGCATCGACGTGTGCTGGCTCTCGGGCACCTGGCCCCGGAAGACCAGGGTCTCGGTGCCGCGGCTCACACCGGACCAGAGGGTACGCACCAGCACTTCGTCGGGCCCGGGCCCGGACAGCTCCGCCGGCCGGATCTCACCCTGTCCTGGGGCGTTTGTCCAAAAGGCACAAGCGGCGCGCGGCAAAGAGATCCTCCTGGACGCTACGGCGAGGAGTCCTCGATGCTGGGGATCAAGGACGCCGTCACCCTACGCGGCGCCCCCCGACTCCGCCACAGGTCAAGGGAGGCACGGTGGCCGTACAAGAGCACTTCGACACAAGAGCCTTGGGGCCGGACACCACGGCGGGCATGGGCGTGCAGCTGCTGGTGCTGGAGGCGCTGTGCCGGGTGGTGGGGCTGGGCACCGCGGGATGGCTGACGGGTTCGGCGTTCGCGGTGGTGACCTGGGCGGTGCTCACGCGGGCGCTGCGCCGGTCGTGGACCGGCCCGTTCGGGCCGGCGAACCGCGTCACGCTGGCCCGGGCGATCCTGGTGGGCGGGGTGACCGCGCTGGTCGCGGACTCCTTCGACCGGCGGGCCCCGGTCGCGGTGCTGACCGCGCTGGCGACGGTGGCGCTGATCCTGGATGCCGTGGACGGGCAGGTGGCCCGGCGCACCGGCACGGCGACGCGGCTGGGGGCGCGCTTCGACATGGAGGTCGACGCGTTCCTGATCCTGGTGCTGTGCGTGTACGTCGCGATGCCGCTGGGCGGCTGGGTGCTGGCGATCGGTCTGATGCGGTACGCGTTCGTCGCGGCGTCCTGGGTCTGGCCGTGGTTGCGCGGTGCGCTGCCGCCCAGCATGGCCCGGAAGACGGTGGCGGCGCTGCAGGGCGTCGTGCTGGTGGTGGCCGGTGCCGGGATCGTGCCGCGGGCGGTGGCCGGCGCCGCGGTGGCCGGGGCGCTGGCGCTGCTGGTGTGGTCGTTCGGACGGGACGTCAGGTGGCTGTGGCGGGTCCGGCCGGAGCACCGGGCGGACGCCGCTACGTGCCCGCGTGCCGTCCCAGGTACACGACCAGTGCGAGGAAGAGCAGCAGCAGGTTCGTGACGAGGACGGTGAGCAGGATCCGGCGCAACAGGCCGGTGTGCGGCGGCCGGTGGGTGATCAGCACGGCGCCGGGCAGCCGGGCCAGCTGGAGGCCCGGGCGGAGCGCGGTGGTGCTGGGGCGCAGGGCGCCGCAGCGCGGGGAGGCGTGGTGACGGGCGGTCGGCCCGGGGCAGCCGCGGCCGTGTCCGCGGGGTCGGTGCAACGGCCCCCGGGCCGGCGGGCGTCCGCGGCAGGGCCGGGCGGCACCCGGGCCGGGGGGCGCCGGTATGCAGGTGCGGGAGCGGACCGCCCGCCAGGGCGGCGGTCCCTTACGCCGTGCTGCGCCGGACATCCGCGCTCACCCGGTCCCGGTGGGGTGTGACCGGGCGCCGCTCATGTCCGCGCCCCTGCCCGGCCCGCACCGCGGGTCTGGTGTGCCCGTACCGACTCGGCGAAACCGCCCACGCATGGTCCTCCGCGTTCAGGCCGCACGGCCGTCGCGTCATCTGTTGAATTGCGGATTTCTGCAACTGTAGACGACGGGGGTGCCCGACCTGAATGGGTGGGCCGGACAAAGCGGGTGCACGCCCGCCCCGCGGCCCCGGTGGACAGGCCCGTGGCCTCCGCGGACACTGACGCGCATGACCTCACTGATACGGCACGTCACCGTCGACTGCACCGATGCCCACCGGCTGGCGACCTTCTGGGCCGAGGTGCTGGGCGGTTCGCTGGCCGAGGACGACGTCCCGGGGGATCCGGAGGCCACGGTCACC
Source organism: Streptomyces sp. NPDC048197 (assembly GCF_043202395.1). Classification (NCBI taxonomy): domain Bacteria; kingdom Bacillati; phylum Actinomycetota; class Actinomycetes; order Kitasatosporales; family Streptomycetaceae; genus Streptomyces; species Streptomyces sp. NPDC048197. Next base: position 54,518 of record NZ_JBIDAJ010000011.1, on the reverse strand, counting down.
ACCGCGGCGGGTGCGCTGCTGTTCCTCGCGGTGCCCGAGGCCAAGGCCGGGAAGAACCGGCTGCATCTGGATCTGCAGCCGCAGGACCGCGGGCGTGACGAGGAGGTCGAGCGGCTGCTGGCGCTCGGCGCGACCCTGGTCGCCGACCACCGCCGGCCCGACGGGACGGGGTGGGCGACGATGGCCGACATCGAGGGCAACGAGTTCTGCGTGGAGCGCAGCGCGGCGGAACGCGCGGGCTGAGCCGCGGAGCAACTCCCCTGCCCGCGTGGGGCGTGCGGATTCACGGTCTCACGCGGTGGCCCGGCCCAGGTAGGTCCGCAGGTGGCGGGCCGTCAGGGTGTCTGCGGTGGCGACGAGGTCGGCGGGGGTGCCCTCGAAGACGATGCGGCCGCCGTCGTGGCCGGCGCCGGGGCCGAGGTCGACGAGCCAGTCGGCGTGGGCCATGACGGCCTGGTGGTGTTCGATGACGATGACGGTGTTGCCGTCGTCGACCAGCCGGTCGAGCAGGCCCAGCAGCCGGTCCACATCGGCCGGGTGCAGTCCGCTGGTGGGTTCGTCGAGGACGTAGACGGCGCCCTTCTCGGCCATGTGGAGGGCGAGTTTGAGGCGCTGCCGTTCGCCGCCGGAGAGGGTGGTGAGCGGCTGGCCGAGGCCGAGGTAGGGCAGGCCCACGTCGGCGAGCCGGTCGAGGACGGTGCGGGCCTGGCCGGCGGGGAAGAACTCCCGGGCCTCGGCGACCGACATCGCGAGCACCTCGCTGATGTTCTTGCCGCGCAGGGTGTAGGTGAGCACCTCGGGCGTGAACCGCCGGCCCTCGCACTCCTCGCAGACGGAGGCCACGCCGGCCATCATCGCCAGGTCGGTGTAGACCAGTCCGATGCCCTTGCAGGTGGGGCAGGCGCCTTCGGAGTTGGCGCTGAACAGTCCGGGACCGACGCCGTTGGCCCGGGCGAAGGCGGTGCGCACCGGGCCGAGCAGTCCGGTGTAGGTGGCCGGGTTGGAGCGCCGGGAGCCGCGGATCGGGGACTGGTCGGCGGTGATGACGCCGTCCCGGCCGCTCAGTGAGCCGTGGACGAGTGAGCTCTTGCCCGAGCCGGCCACGCCGGTGACGACGGTGAGCACGCCGAGCGGCAGGTCGACGCCGACGTCCTTGAGGTTGTGGGTGGTCGCGCCGGTGATGGTGAGGTGGCCGGTGGGCCGCCGGACCTGCTCGCGCAGTCCGGCGCGGTGGTCGAGATGGCGGCCGGTGAGGGTGCCGGAGGCGCGCAGGCCGCGGACGTCGCCGGTGTAGCAGAGCCGTCCGCCGGCCGGTCCGGCGCCGGGGCCGAGGTCGACGACGTGGTCGGCGACGGCGATGGTCTCGGGTTTGTGCTCGACGACGAGGACGGTGTTGCCCTTGTCGCGCAGCCGCAGCAGCAGGTCGTTCATCCGCTGGATGTCGTGCGGGTGCAGGCCGACGGTGGGCTCGTCGAAGACGTAGGTGACGTCGGTCAGGCTGGAGCCGAGGTGGCGGACCATCTTCACCCGCTGGGCCTCGCCGCCGGAGAGGGTGCCGGATTCCCGGTCCAGGCTCAGATAGCCGAGGCCGATCTCGACGAGGGATTCCAGGGTGTGGCGGAGGGTGGCGACCAGCGGGGCCACCGACGGGTCGTCGATGCCGCGGACGAATTCCACCAGGTCGCTGATCTGGAGGGCGGAGCATTCGGCGATGTTGCGGCCGGCGATGCGGGAGGCGAGGGCCGCGGAATTGAGGCGGGCGCCGCCGCAGGCAGGGCAGGCGGCGAAGGTCACCGCACGGTCGACGAAGGCCCGGATGTGCGGTTGCAGGGATTCCCGGTCCTTGGCGAGATAGGTCCGCCGGACCCGAGTCAGCAGCCCTTCATAGGTGATGTTCGAGGTGCCGCGCTTGATTTTGGTGGCGGGCTTGTGCAGGAAGTCGTCCCACTGCTCGGGGGTGAAATCCGCGAGCTTCACATCGGGGTCGAAGAATCCGGAGTGCGCGAGGGTCTGCCAGTACCACGAGCCGACGGTGAATCCGGGTGCGCTGATCGCGCCCTCGTTGAGGGAGAGCGAGGTGTCCACGAGCTGGTCGAGGTCGATGGTGGAGACCCGGCCGAGCCCCTCGCATTCGGGGCACATGCCCTCGGCGCTGTTGAAGCTGAAGGCGGTGGAGGTGCCGGCGTGCGGGGTGCCCAGGCGGCTGTAGATGATCCGCAGCATGGTGTGGGCGTCGGTGGCGGTGCCGACCGTGGAGCGCGCGTTGGCGCCCATGCGTTCCTGGTCGACGACGATCGCCGCGCTCAGATTGCGCAGCGCGTCCACGTCGGGCCGGCTGCGCGCCGGCATGAAGGACTGGACGAAGGCCGTGTAGGTCTCGTTGATCAGCCGCTGGGACTCGGCCGCGACGGTGCCGAAGACCAGGGAGGACTTCCCGGATCCGGAGACTCCGGTGAAGACCGTGAGGCGGCGCTTGGGTATGTCCAGGGAGATGTCGGCGAGATTGTTCTCCCGGGCGCCGCGCACCTCGATCACATCATGGCTGTCCGCGGCGTACGCGGTCTCCTTTTCCGGCTTTCCGACCAGCTCGGCCCCCATGTCAGCCGCCACCCCTCCTGATAGCCTTACACCGTAAAGAGTTCGCCGGGCGACGTTACTTTATGGCGTAAGGAGACGGCAAGTGGTGGTTTTCGCCGGCCAGGGCGACCCCCGTCGGTCGATGGCCCTGCTGTGGCGCGACGAGCGCCCCGGCGGGGCGCGTACGCGGCAGTGGCCGGGCCCCAAACCGGCCCTGAGCGTCGAGGTGATCGTCCGGGCGGGCATCGCGGTCGCCGACGCGGAGGGCATGGCGGCCCTGTCCATGCGCGCGGTCGGCGAGCGGCTGGGCCGCACCGCCATGGCGCTGTACACCTACGTCCCGGGCAAGAGCGAGCTGGTGGACCTGATGTACGACCAGGTGCTGGCCGAGCTCCCGCACGACTACGACGCGGCGGCGGGCTGGCGGGCCGCGGTGACGTCCTGGGCCGAGGACACCTGGGAGTTCTACCTGCGCCACCCCTGGGTGCTCCAGGTCTCCCAGGCCCGCCCGGTGCTCGGCCCCCACGAGTACCGCGCCCTGGAGACGCTGCTGGCGCTGCTGTACGCCACCGGCCTGGACTCCGCGGTGCTGCGGCCGGTGGTCGGGACGCTGGTGCACGTCGTGCGCGGCGCCGCGCGGACCGTCGCCGAGTCCCGGGTGGCCGCGGCCTCGACCGGGGTGTCCGACGAGGACTGGTGGCCGGCGCGGTCCGGGATGCTGGACGAGGTGGTGCCCGACTTCGCCGCGCGCTTCCCGCTGCTGGTCCGGCTGGAGACCGAGGGCGCGACCCCGGCCACGGACGACGCGGTGCCGTATCTGGAACGCGAGGCGCGGGCGACCTTCGAGGGCGGGCTCGCGGTCGTCCTGGACGGGATCGAGGCGGCGGTCCGGCGCGCCCGCTGAGCCGGGACCGGCCGCACCGGCCGCGCCGCCGAGGGCCGTTGGGGTGATGAAGGGGGCGTTGGGCCCCTTGCCGGGTGTCGTCGGCCGGGCCCCGCGCGTTGGTCTGCCATGACCGTCTTCCGCGTCCGACCGTGGTTCCTGCCGGCCAGCCTCACGGCGTTCCTGACCGAGGTGTGGCCGGACGGGCCGGCTGACCCCCCGTCGGACGCCGGACCCGGGGACCGTTCGGACGCGGCGTCCGATACCCGGTCAGGTGAGTGCCGGCCGGTCGATCCGCCGGCCGGCGAAGGAGGCTGCGGCGAGCCCCCGGAGAACCCCGCTGACCGGCCCTGATGCGCGGCCGGACGGACGGCACGGCAGCGGACTTGACGGCGTGTCGGACACCGGCGGGCGCGCCCCCGGCCGTCATCGGGCCACCACGAATGGCGAGCGCGGTTGATCGCCCATAGCTTCGCCTCATGGCGCTACAACAGATGACACTCCTGGGCTGCGTCGCCGCGGTGATGGCCGGCGGACTGGGCGCGGCCCCTCCCTCCGATGGCCCGGGACGGCATGTGGTCCGCCCGGGCGAGTCGATCCAGCAGGCGGTGGACGCGGCCCGGCCGGGTGACACCGTCGTCCTCAGGCCCGGGATCTACCGCGAGAGCGTGCTGATCACCACGTCACGGCTGCGCCTCGTCGGGGCCGGCAAGAAGACGGTGATCCGCCCCTCGGCGAAGCGGGCGGCGAACCGCTGCGGCGAAGAGGGCAACGGCATCTGCGTGCTCGGCTCACCACACCGTCCGCTCCGGGACGTCAGCATCCACGCGTTGACCGTCACCGGCTTCAAGCAGAACGGCATCTGGGCCTCCGGCACCGACCGGATGACCGTGCACGGGGTGACCTCCCGGAAGAACGGGGTCTGGGGCATCGCGCAGGAGAAGTCCACCCGCGGCGTGATCCGCGACAACTTCGTCACCGACAACGGCGACTCCGGCATCTTCCTGGCGAACACCGTCAAGGAGGAGGGCGGCGCGACCGACACCCGCGGGACGTCGATCACCGAGAACCGGATGTCCCGCAACCGGATCGGTGTCACCATCCGCCGGGTCAGGAACCTGACGGTCGGCCACAACACCGTCACCGGGAACTGCGCCGGGGTCTTCATCGTCGGCGACGAGTCCCGCCCCCGGGCCGGCGCGCTGACCGTACGGGACAACGACGTCTCCCGGAACAACAAGCACTGCGCCGCCACCAAGCGGCTGCCGTTCCTCCAGGGCTCGGGCATCGTGCTCACCGGCACCGAGCGGGCGCTGGTGCGGCACAACCTGGTCCGCGACAACCGCGGCAAGTCACCGCTCTCCGGGGGCGTGGTGCTCTTCCACAGCTTCGTGGGCGCGCTCAACGAGCACAACACCGTCGTCGACAACATCGTGCTGCGCAACAAGCCGGTCGACCTGGCCGACCGGGACCCCAAGGGCCGGGGCAACCGGTTCATCCGCAACGTCTGCCGGACCTCGAAGCCGGCCGGGCTGTGCTGACGGCCCACCTGGCGCACCCGGTGCCACGGGTGCACTCACCTACCACGGGAGAATAGAGGCTCCAATGACCACCGTAAGTCCCTCGCCCCAGTCGGCCATGCGGCTGCGGGAGCTCGTCTTCGGAGCCGCGTGCGCGGCGGCGGTACGGGCGGCGGCGCGGCTCGGCGTCGCCGACGCGCTCGGCGACCGGCCGGCCTCCGCCGAGGAGCTCGCCGCCGAGGTGAAGGCCGAACCGCGGCCGCTGGAAAGGCTGTTGCGCGCCCTGTCCTGCTACGGGATCTTCGCCGAGACCGACGACGGGAAGTACGTCCACACCGACATGTCCCGGATGCTGCGCGAGGACACCCCGAACAGCCTGCGCTACATCTCCCTGTGGTGCACCGAGCCGTGGACCTGGGAGGCGTGGCCGCGGCTCGACGAGGCGGTGCGCTCCGGCCGCGACGTCTTCGACGACCTGTACGGCAAGAGCTTCTTCGAGTATCTGCACCAGGACGCCACCGAGTCCGCCCAGGTCTTCGACCGGGCCATGACCACCTCCAGCAAGCAGTCGGCCGAGGACGTCGCCCGGCTGCTGGACCTGTCGAAGGCGCAGTCGGTGGCGGACATCGGCGGCGGGCAGGGCCACGTCCTCGCCAGCCTGCTGGAGAAGCACCCCGCGCTGGAGGGCACCCTGCTCGACCTGCCCACGGTCGTGGCGCATCCGGACCCCCGGCTGCGCGCGGGCGGTCCGCTCGCGCCGCGGGTGAAGGTGGTGCCCGGCGACTGCCGGGAGGACATCCCGGTCCGGGCCGACGTCTACATCATCAAGAACATCCTGGAGTGGGACGACGACTCCACCCGCCGGACGCTGCACAACGTCAAGGCGGCGGCCCGGCCCGGCGCCCGGGTGGTGGTCATCGAGAACCTCGTCGACGACAGCCCGTCGATGAAGTTCACCACCGCCATGGACCTGCTGCTCCTGCTGAACGTGGGCGGCGCCAAGCACACCAAGGACAGCATGGTCCGCCGGCTCTCGGACGCCGGGCTCCAGGTGCACGACGTCCTCGTCGTCAACCCGTACCTGCACGCCTTCGAGTGCACCGTCCCGGCGTGAGCAACGGGCCGCGGTGAACCGCCCGGGAACGGCCGGCCGCCCGGCGGGGGGGGTGGTGCCCCCCCGGGGGGCCGGGCGGGTGCCCGGGGGAGGGCCGCGGGCGGGGGGGGGGCCCCGCCCCCCCCGCGCCGCCGCCTGGGTGCCCCCGCCCCCGGCGTGCCCACGGGGCCGCGGTCCCCCCCGGGGCACCGCCGGCCCCCCGGGGGGGGTGTGGGCCCCCCGCCGGGCGGCCGTGCCGGTTCCCGGGCTACGGCCGGAGTCCGGGGGATCGCCCCGGCCCGGCCTGCGCGTCAGCCGCTGCCGTCGCGCTCCCAGCGGTAGAACTGCTGGGCCATCGCGTCCTTGGGGCTCCGCCAGGTCTCGGGGTCGTAGGCGCTGACGAAGGCGGACAGCTTGTCGCTCACCGCACGGAACTCGGGGTGCTCGGTGACCTTGGCGATCTCCGGGCCGGGCGGCCGGTCGGATTCGATGAGGTGCAGGTACACCTCACCGAACTGGAACAGGGTCCGCCGCGAGACACCGACCAGGTGCGGCAGTTCCGTACGGTCGGACGCGCGGAAGACCTCCGCGATGTCCGGTGCCGAACCGGGTTTCATGCGGGCGACGATCAGAGCGTGATGCATCGGGAAGATCCCTTCGTTGCCGCCCGAGGGCGGTCCGGACGCGGCCCGGCGGGCCGTCAGCTGACGGCGGCGGACCGCAGCTCGCGGTCCCGCTGCTCGATCTTGTCCCGGATGAGCTCCATCTGGATCCGGGAGTTGCGGTTGATGAGCTCGGTCATGCCCTTGTCGTCGACCGGGGCGTCCGGCTTCATCGCGAAGTCCTGGGTCCAGTGCATCGAGGTGCCGCCCGGGATCTCGGAGTACTTCCAGTGGATGTCCATGTGCGCGAACGGGCCGGTCTCCACCCGGCGGGCACGGACGGTGCGGTGCGCGCGGTCGACGACCCGCTCGGAGACCCAGCTCCAGACGGTGCCGTTGTCGTCCGGGTGCATCGTCAGCCGGAAGGTGGTCTTGTCGCCCTCGCGGGACAGCACCTCGACCGCGGCGTACTCGCTGAACAGCTGCGGCCAGTTCTCGATGTCGTTGGTGATGTCCCAGACGAGGTCGAGGGGCGCGGCGATGGTGATGTCGTTCTCGGTGTGGCCGGGCATGTCAGGCTCCTGTCGTAGGCACTTTGTCGGCTTCGGAGGGAACTTTGCTGGGGGTGTTGACGAGGGCGAGGAAGTCGCGCGGCGTCTTGCAGCGCTCCGCGTCGGTCGGCATCGGCCGGCCGCGCCGGTTCTCCAGTTCGCCCACGATGCCCAGAAGGCCCAGCGAGTCGAGGCCGAACTCGGCGAAGGTCGAGTCGGCCCGGTTGGCCAGGTCCTTCGGGTCGACGGTCAGGCCGGCGGCGGACTTCATCAGCGCTGCCAGCTCGTCGAGGGTCAGTTGAGCAGTCATGTGCGGTTCTCCTTCTCACGAGGGGGACGGCGAGCCCTGCCGCAGCACCATTGCCGCGTTCGAGCCCATCAGTCCCCGGCTCAGCACCAGCGCCGTCCGCAGTTCGGCGGGGCGGGCCCGGCCGGTCACGACGTCAAGGTCGTGGCACACGTCGACGACGTTGGGGGTGGGCGGCACCACACCGTGTTCCATGGCGAGCACCGCGGCCACGATGTCCAGGACGGGGGCACCGCAGTACGCCCGCCCGGTACCGGTCTTGGGCGCGGTCACCGGGACCTGGGTGGCCTGCCGGCCCAGGGCGTCCGCGAGGGCCAGCGCCTCGGCCCGGTCGGCCGAGGGGACGCCCAGGGCGTCCGCGAACACCACGTCGATCTCGTCCGGGGCGCACCGCGCGTCCTCCAGCGCACCGCGGATGGCGTGGGCGAGTCCGGCCCGGGACTCCTCCCACCGGGAGGCGCCGGTGAAGGTCGCGGCGTGTCCGGACAGTTCGGCCCGGACGGGTGCGCCACGGCCCTCGGCCGCCGTCGCCTCCTCGACGACCAGCATCGCGCCGCCTTCGGCGGGCACGAATCCGCAGGCGCCGTCGGTGAACGGGCGGTAGGCGCGGACCGGGTCGTCGAGCGTGCTCAGATCGTCGTAGCCGAGCTGGCAGACGACCGAGTAGGGGGCCAGCGGTGCCTCGGCGGCGCCCACGACGACCGCGTCGGTGCCGCGCCGCACGGTGCGGCAGGCGTGCGCCAGGGCGTCCAGGCCGCCCGCCTCGTCGCTGGCCACGACTCCGCAGGGGCCCTTGAAGCCGCCGCGGATGGAGATCTGTCCGGTGCTGGCGGCGTAGAACCAGGCGATCGACTGGTAGGGGCCGACGTACTTGGAGCCCTGGCCCCACAGCCGTTGCAGCTCGCGCTGGCCGAACTCGCCGCCGCCGGACCCGGCGGCGGTGACGACGCCGACCGCGAACGGCGAGTCGGCGTAGTCGGCGCGGCAGAGGCGGGCGTCGTCCAGCGCGAGGTTGGCCGCCGCCATGGCGAAGTGGGTGAACCGGTCGGTCTGGACGAGGTAGCGCTCCTCGATCAGGTCCGCCGGGTCGAAGCCGCGTACCTCACCGGCGACCTTGAGCGGCAGGTGCTCGCAGCCCTCCCGGGTCACCCGGTCGAGGACGCTGATGCCTTCCTTGGTCGCCTTCCAGAAGGCGTCGGTGCTCACCCCGTTGGGGGCGATGACGCCCATGCCGGTGACGACGGAGCGTCGTTCCTTCGCGGAGCTCATGCCGACCTCCCGCCCTGTCGGGTCAGTACCACCGCTGACTGGAACCCGCCGAAGCCGCTGCCGACCGAGAGCACCGAACGCAGCGGCAGTTCCCGCGCCGTTCTGGGCACGTAGTCCAGGTCGCACTCCGGGTCCGGAGTCTCGTAGTTGGCCGTCGGCGGCACGACCTGGTGGGTCAGAGCCAGCACACAGGCGACGATCTCGATGGCGCCGATCGCGCCCAGCGAGTGGCCCACCATGGATTTGATGGAGCTCATCGGTATCTTCCGGGCGTGCGCGCCCAGCGACCGCTTGACCGCCGCGGTCTCGTGCCGGTCGTTCTGCTGGGTGCCCGAACCGTGTGCGTTGACGTAGTCGACCTGGGTGGCGTCGATCCTGGCGTGGTCGAGCGCGCGGTTGATCGCCTCGGCCATCTCCAGGCCCTCCTGGGTGAGCCCGGTCATGTGGTACGCGTTGCCGAAGGTGGCGTAGCCGCGGATCTCGCAGTGCACGGTCGCACCGCGGGCCCGGGCGTGCTCCAGCTCCTCCAGGACGAGCACGGCGCCGCCCTCGCCCATGACGAATCCGTCGCGGTGGGCGTCGAACGGCCGGGAGGCGTGGGCGGGGTCGTCGTTGTTGGCGGAGGTCGCCTTGATCGCGTCGAAGCAGGCCACGGTGATCGGGGAGATCGGCGAGTCCGAGGCGCCGGCGACGCAGACGTCGACCTTGCCCTCCTCGATGGAGTGGAAGGCGTAGCCGATGGCGTCGAGGCCGGAGGTGCAGCCCGTGGAGACGGTCTGCACCGGACCGTGCGCGCCGACCTGTTCGGCCACCGCGGAGGCCAGCGAACTGGGCGAGAAGGCCCGCTCCAGGTAGCGGCCGGCCGGCCGGTGGTCGACGTCCCAGCGCTTGCCGCGGTCGCTGACGGCGACGTAGTCGTGTTCGAGGCGGGTGGTGCCGCCGACCGCGGTGCCCAGGGAGACCCCGATGCGCCAGGGGTCCTCCCGTCCGAGGTCCAGGCCGGCGTCGCGCAGCGCCTCGTCCGCGGCGACCATGGCGAACTGGACGTAGCGGTCCGAGCGGGCGACCTGCTCCGCGCTCAGGCCGTGCGCCGCGGGGTCGAAGTCGCATTCGGCGGCGATGCGCGAGCGGAATCCCTCCGGGTCGAAGAGGGTGATGCCACGGGTCGCCGTACGGCCGGCGGACAGCAGGTCCCAGAAGGCGGGCACTCCCACCCCGCCGGGCGCGACGATCCCGACTCCGGTGACCGCCACGCGGCGCGTCATGACACCGGCTCCGTGCGTTCGGGCGGGGCGGCGGGGGTGCTCTCCTCGGTGCCCTCGGTGTCGACGTGGCCCAGCTCGGGGCGGGGCGCCAGCGGGCCGAGGTGGAAGACCATCCGGGCCTCGACGTCCCCGACGTTGCGGAACCGGTGCCGCATGTACGGCGGGATCAGCAGCCCCTGGTCCGGGCGCAGCGGATGCGGCTCCCCGTCGAGGTCCACTTCGAGCGCGCCCTGGACGACGTACACGAACTCCTCGGAGTACGGGTGGTAGTGCTCGCCGATGCGCTCGCCGGGCTGTACGAGGGCCATGCCCATGAAGCCGCTCGTGGCGCCCACCGCGCTGGGCGTCAGCATGGCGCGCAGATCACCTCCGCGCCGGCGGTTGGGCTGGGTCTCGCTGAGGTCCACGATGCGTGGGCGGTGCGTGGTCATGGCTGATTCCTCCAGGGGCGTGAAGCCGGCGGTGGGTTGGGGTGGGACCTGCTCCGGGCGGGCGGTGTCAGGCGCCCGCGGACCGGCGGTCGGTGATCAGGGCCATGTCGCAGCGCGCGAGGAAGCGCGCGAGCTCACGGTCGTTGGACAGACCGCCGGCCACTTCGGTGTCGAGCAGACGGCGCAGTACGGCCGTCTTGCGCGAGCCGCGGATGCCGAGCGAGAGCAGCGGGTCCTGGTCGAGCGGGATCCGCATGTCGACGAGCCGGACGACGACGTCGTCGCGCTGGAAGACGGTGCTGCCGGCGACGGGGCAGTCCGGGTCGTCGGCGGCCAGCTCGTCCTGGCGGGCCAGCATCCTGGCCAGCGCCATGCCGCAGCCTTCCTTGGCCGGGTAGAACAGCGCATGGCGCCGTACGTCGTCGGGCCGCGCGCTGCCGGAGGCGACGTGGTGCACGGCGGGCAGGGCGGCGCGGGTGAAGAAGACCCGGGCGGAGTTCGGGTCGCTGAGGTCGCGGTCCTGCTCCAGGTAGGGGTTGATGGCCTCCTCCACGGCCCGGACCTCGGGCTGCTGGGAGACGTGGCGGAGCGCCGCCACCAGGTCGCCCTGTACCTCGACCGCGCGGACCACGCGGTTGCCGTGCATGAACAGGGAGGTGCGGCGCAGCCGGGTGGTGTCGTCGACCCGGGCCTCCGGCGAGTCGTAGCCGGCCAGGATCTCGGCGACCTTGTCCTCGCTGCCGGGCTTCACGGTGAAGGTCAGCGCGTGCCGCACCACACCGTCGCCGACGCGGGGGTTGGCCTGGAGCCGGCCCTTGGGGGGCTCGGGGGCCCGGGCGGCGATGTTGGAGGTCTCACGCAGGACGCTGAAGCGCAGCGAGCGGGTGTCGCGGACGCAGGCGTGCAGCGGCTGCACCATCTTGACGTGCTCCTCGCTGTTGACCCAGGCGAGGAAGGGCGGTGCGCTCTCCCATTCGCTGGTGATCAGCCACTGCGAGGGGTTCTCGATGGACTGGCACAGCTGGTCGGTGAGGTGCCCGGGGACGGACGCGACCTGGTTGCGCAGGTGCTCGTAGGCTTCCAGGAACTGCTGCTGGGCCCCGTCGTGGAGGTCCAGGAGCAGTACGACCCTGAGCCGGGAGCCGTCGAAGGCTGACTGGGATATTCGTTCCGACAGCGTTGTCATCGTCTACGCATCTCCTTCGGTGCCCGATGGCCCCTGTGGTGCGTCGTCAGTTCCGGTGCGATCCGGGTGACTGAGCCGGATGGTGGGCCGCCCGCCCCGGGTGTCCGGGGGGTGTCCCGGATTCGATCGTGGCCGGGACGTACGGGCGGCGCGAGATCTGTGAGCCATGCAGGTGAACCGTGATCGAACAGGTCCACGGCCGGGCATTCGTGCTCCATCTGCCCTCAATGCGCCTTGGAGCTGGAGCACGCCATGAATCCCACCCCCCGAGAACGGGTCCCGGTACTTGTCGTGGGCGGGTCCCTGGTGGGCCTGTCCGCCTCGCTGTTCCTGGGACGGCTGGGCGTACGGCACCTGTTGGTCGAGAAGCACGCCGCCACCTCCCATCACCCGCGCGGGCGCGGCAACAACGTCCGCACCATGGAGCTGTTCCGGGTGGCCGGCGCCGAGCGGCCGATCCGGGAGGCGGCCTCGACGCTGGCCGGCAACCACGGGATCCTGCAGGCCCCTTCACTGACCGGCGACGAACAGGAGTGGCTGTTCAAGGAGATCGACCCGGGCGGCGGGCTGGCCCGGATCAGCCCGGCCGGCTGGTGTCTGTGCAGCCAGAACGACCTCGAACCGGTCCTGGTGCGGTGTGCCCGCGAGCACGGCGGCGACCTGCGTTTCTCCACCGAGCTGGTCTCGTTCGAACAGGACGCGGACGGGGTGACCGCGGAGCTGAAGAGCCGGGAGACCGGCGAGCGGTACACCGTGCGCGCGGACTACCTCATCGCGGCCGACGGTCCGCGCAGCCCGGTGCGCGAGCGGCTGGGCATCGGACAGACCGGCCCGGGCGACCTGTTCCACAACGTGAGCATCACCTTCCGGGCCCCGGAGCTGGCGGAGGTGGTGGGCGACCGCCGCTTCATCGCCTGCTACCTGACCCACCCGGAGGCCGACGGCGCCCTGCTGCCGGTGGACAACGAGCGGGACTGGGTCTTCCACGCGCCCTGGCACCCCGAAGCGGGCGAGACCCTGGAGGACTTCACCGACGAGCGGTGCATCGACCACATCCGGCGGGCGACCGGTGCGCTGGACATGGCGGTGGAGATCACCGGCAAGGCCCCGTGGCACGCCGCCGAGCGGGTCGCCGAGCGGTACGGCGAGGGCCGGGTCTTCCTCGCCGGCGACTCGGCCCACGAGATGTCGCCCACCGGCGCGTTCGGGTCGAACACCGGCATCCAGGACGCCCACAACCTGGCCTGGAAGATCGCCGCCGTCCTGGACGGCGCGGCGGGCCCGGAGCTGCTGTCGACGTACGAAGCGGAGCGGCTGCCGGTGGCCCGGGAGACCAGCGCCCGCGCCTCGGCCCGGTCCGCGGAGCACAGCCACCCCGGGTACGCACCGGCGCCCGGGGCCGGCGGCGGCCGGCAGCGCGGGGTGCTCACCGTCGCGCTCGGCTACTGCTACCCGCGCGGCGCGGTCGTCGGCGCCGATCCCGAACTCCCGGTGGTGCCGGACCAGTTGCGGATGACCGGCGAGCCGGGCACCCGGGCCCCGCACATGTGGCTGACCGGCCCCGAGGGCCGCCGCTCCACCCTCGACCTGTACGAGACGGCGTTCACCCTGCTGTCCGGCTCCGACGGCGACATGTGGCGCACCGCGGCCAAGGGCGCCGTCCAGCGCTTCGGGGTGCGGCTGAACTGCTGGCTGATCGGCACCGGGCCGGACGACGACCTGGCCCCGGAGGAGGGCGCCGACTGGGCCGAGAAGCACGGCACGACGCCCGAGGGCGCGGTGCTGGTGCGGCCGGACGGCTATGTGGCGTGGCGCGCGGAGGGCCGGGTGGCCGATCCCGAGGCGGCGCTCGCGGAGGTCCTGGAGGCGCTGTTGTGCCGGTCCTGAACCGGGCAGATCCACCGGATACGCCCCTGATGGTGCGGCCGGTGGTGCTGAGGTGAGCGAAGGGGCCGGCGGGACGTCCGCCGGCCCCTTCGCGCCGGGAACGTATCTTCTGCCCGTCACCACCGCAGGGGCATCTGCGGGCCGCCCCGGCCGCGTCCCGCAACCCGGGCGCCGATTTCCGGTTGAGTCCGGGCATGGATGTCAAGAAGCCCGCCTCGCACCCTTTTCAGCGGATCTCGCTGCCGCACCGGCCCCCGTCGCTGCCGCCGCCGCCCGCCCCTCAGGCGCGCCGGCCGCCCGAGGAGGACACCCCCATCTTCGACCAGCTCCTCAAGGAGTGGCGGGCCGGCACCCTGCGCCCTACGGTTTCCTGGCCGACCGACGATCCGGGGAAGATCAGGGCGGGCGGCGCCGTTGGGAGTGACGAGGGCCGTCCCCGTCCGCGTACCCGTGAAGAGGAGCATGACCGTGAGCCTGTACGACATCCCGCTGCGCACCCTGACCGGTGAGCCCGCCTCGCTCGCCGACCACCGCGGCAAGGCGCTGCTGGTGGTCAATGTGGCGTCCAAGTGCGGGCTGACCCCGCAGTACGAAGGTCTGGAGCGGCTGCAGCAGCGCTACGCGGACCGGGGCTTCACCGTGCTGGGCTTCCCCAGCAACCAGTTCGCGGGCCAGGAGCCCGGCACCGCCGAGGAGATCGCCACGTTCTGCTCGACGACGTACGGCGTCAGCTTCCCGCTCTTCGAGAAGGGCGACGTCAACGGCGCCGCCCGGCAGCCGCTGTACGCCGAGCTCACGGCCGTCGCGGACGCCGAAGGGACCGCCGGCGACGTGCAGTGGAACTTCGAGAAGTTCCTGATCGACACCGAGGGCCGGGTCGCGGGCCGCTTCCGGCCGCGTACCGAGCCGGAGGCTCCCGAGCTGGTCGCCGCGATCGAGGCGGCCCTGCCGGCCTGAGCCCCGGGCGGGCGTCAGGCCACGGCGATGTCCGCGCCCTCGGCCGCCCCGGCACCGTCGCCGGCGGGGCCGGGGGCGTCGTCCGGCACGAGCTCGAAGTGGCCGGTCAGTCCGGTCATCCGCAGCAGCCGTCCGACGCTGCTGCCGTCGGTGACTCCGGCCAGCCGCAGCCGGCCGCCCCGCTGCCTGGTGCGGTAGCGGGCGCGGCTGAGCAGCGAGAGTCCGGCGCAGTCGATGAAGGCCACCGCGCGCAGGTCGAGCACGAGATCGGCGCCCTGCGCGCCGGTGAGGTCGTCCAACCGTCCGGAGAGCACCGACACGGCGAGGATGTCGAGCTCACCGTGGAGCTCGTAGACGGTCGCGCCGTCGGCGGCGCGACCGGGTCCCGCAATTCTCGGGTAGTACTGACGTTCGTCCATCGGCCCGGCCCACTTTCGTGCCGCGGTACCGGAAACGGCCGGGCGCCACGGCGGAGACGTACAAGAGAGGTGGGGGGCGCCCGGCGCGATCCGGGCGGGGTCGGCCCGTTTCAGGGGCGTCGTTGCGCTTGAGTTGTCTACGGCTTACCCGCCGTCCCGCCACCTCAACTCCCCGGCGTACGCCGCCTCACGAGGTTGTCTCAAAGTCGCCCCTCGGCGCACGGCGCACGGTATCCACACCCCGCACGCCGTCACCTGCCGACGGCCCCGTCGGCCTGCTCCCGCAGGATGTCGGCGTGCCCGGCATGCCGCGCGGTCTCCTCGATCATGTGCACCAGCACCCAGCGCAGCGACCGGACCGCCCCGGCCTTCCCCGCCGGGCGGGCACCGGCGCGGCCCAGGTCGTCGCAGCGCCCGGCGATCTCGTTGGACCGTCGGACGGCCGCGCGGTAGCCGGCCAGAACGTCCTGGGCGCGCTCCTCGGCGCAGACCGTCATCCCGAGGTCCGGCGGCGCGTCCCCGGTGCCCTCGAAGGCCCAGACGAACCAGTAGTGCTCCGCGGCGGTCAGATGCTTGACCAGGCCGAGCAGACTGGTTCCGGACGCGACGCCGGGAGTGCGCGCCGCCTGCTCCGTGAGGCCCTCCGCCTTGGCGGCCACGGCCTCCCGTACGTAGTCCAGGAAGGCGAGCAGGGTGGCCTTCTCGTCGGCGTCGGTGCCCGGTGGACCGGTGTCGGGGCGCGGCTGAGTCGTCGTCACCGGGGCACCCTAGCCACGGCCCCGGCCGGGCCGCCCGTCATTTTTCCCCGCACCCCCCGCGCCCCGCTGGACCCGGCGGGTGATCCTTGGGGAATCAGTTGACCTCAATATTGGTTGAGGTCCTAGGTTCCTTTCATGTCGCCGGTCACCCACGGCGATCCCGTGACGACCCGGCACACAGGAGGCCACCATGGACATGGAAGTCACCGCCTGGCACTCGCTGCACAGCACGATGACCGCGCAGCAGGGCCGGCACCGCTTCTCCCGCGGCACACTGCGCCGCATCGCGGCGTTCGCCCGCCC
The DNA here is from genome assembly GCF_043202395.1 of Streptomyces sp. NPDC048197. NCBI lineage: Bacteria > Bacillati > Actinomycetota > Actinomycetes > Kitasatosporales > Streptomycetaceae > Streptomyces > Streptomyces sp. NPDC048197. Next base: position 38,510 of record NZ_JBIDAJ010000011.1, on the reverse strand, counting down.
GCACCGGCGGCATCTGGTCTGGTTCCTGGTGCTGAGCACGGTGACCGCGATGCTCGCGGTGGCCACCCCGCTGCTCGCCGGCCGGGTGGTGGACGCGATCGTCGGCGGTGACTCGTCCGCCCTGGTGGTCGGCCTGTCCGGGCTGATCGCCCTGATCGCGGTCGCCGAGGCGGGCCTGGGACTGCTGACCCGCTGGCTGTCCGCGAGCATCGGCGAGGGACTGATCCTGGACCTGAGGACCACCGTCTACGACCACGTCCAGCGGATGCCGATCGCCTTCTTCACCCGCACCCGGACCGGCGCCCTGGTCAGCCGGCTCAACAACGACGTGATCGGCGCCCAGCGGGCGTTCAGCGACACCCTCTCCGGAGTGGTCAGCAACATCGTCACGCTGCTGCTCACCCTCGGCGTGATGCTCAGCCTCTCCTGGCAGATCACCCTGATCGCCCTGGTGCTGCTGCCGGTGTTCGTGCTGCCCGCCCGCCGGGTCGGCCGCCGGCTGGCGGCCCTGCGCCGGGAGGGCGCCGACCACAACGCGGCGATGGGCACGCAGATGACCGAACGGTTCTCCGCACCGGGCGCCACCCTCGTCAAGCTGATGGGCCGCCCGGCCCGCGAGTCCGCCGAGTTCGCCGTCCGCGCCCGCCGGGTCCGGGACATCGGCGTCCGCTCGGCCATGGTCCAGACGTACTTCGTGACCGCGCTGACCCTGGTCTCCGCCCTTGCGCTGGCCGTCGTCTACGGCCTGGGCGGCTTCCTGGCGCTGCGCGGGCAGCTGGAGGCCGGTGCGATCGTCTCGCTCGCCCTGCTGCTCACCCGCCTCTACGCCCCGCTGACCGCGCTGTCCGGCGCCCACATCGAGGTGATGAGCGCCCTGGTCAGCTTCGAGCGGGTCTTCGAGGTGCTCGACCTGAAGCCGCTGATCGCCGAGAAGCCGGACGCCCGCGAGGTCCCCGACGGGCCGGTGTCGGTGGAGTTCGACTCCGTACGCTTCGGCTACCCGTCCGCCGACAAGGTCTCGCTGGCCTCCCTGGAGGAGGTCGCCACCCTCGACACCCGCGGCGGCGAAGAGGTGCTGCACGGCATCTCCTTCCGCGCCGAACCCGGCCAGATGGTCGCCCTGGTCGGCTCCTCCGGCGCCGGCAAGTCGACCGTCGCCCAGCTGCTGCCGCGGCTGTACGACGCGGACTCCGGCGCGGTCCGGCTGTCCGGCGTGGACGTCCGCGACCTGACCGCCGCCTCGCTGCGCGGGACCCTCGGCATGGTCACCCAGGACGGCCACCTCTTCCACGACTCGATCCGCGAGAACCTGCTGCTCGCCAAGCCGGAGGCGACCGAGGACGAGCTGTGGGACGCGCTGCGCCGGGCCCGCCTGGAGGAGCTGATCGCCGGCCTTCCCGACGCCCTGGACACCGTCGTCGGCGAGCGCGGCTACCGCCTCTCCGGCGGCGAACGGCAGCGGCTGACCATCGCCCGGCTGCTGCTCGCCCACCCCCGGGTGGTGATCCTCGACGAGGCCACCGCCCACCTGGACAACACCTCCGAGGCGGCGGTCCAGGAGGCGCTCGGCGAGGCCCTGGAGGGACGTACCGCGCTGGTCATCGCCCACCGGCTGTCGACCGTACGCGCCGCCGACCTGATCCTGGTCGTCGAGGGCGGCCGGATCGTCGAACGCGGAACCCACGAGACGCTGCTGGCGGCCGACGGGCGGTACGCGGAGCTGTACCGGACGCAGTTCACCGAGGCGGCGGCCACGTCGCCCGCCGCGTCGCCGTCGGCCCCGGACGCCGGGGCCGTACCGGCCGGTTCCGGCGACGACCTGCTGGTGGACCCGGCTCTGGTGAACTGAACGCGGCATACCGAAGGCCCCCACCTCTTGGCGGGGGCCTTCCGCGTACCGAAAACTGAGGAGATGACGCAGCGCGCGGAACACTCCACCGTCATGGACCGGCTCGCCCTGGACGACCTGGTCACCGGCTACGCGGTCGCCGTGGACGACGGCGACTGGCCCGGCTACCTGGCCCTTTTCGCCCCGGACGCGCGGGTCGACTACCGCTCGGCGGGCGGCATCGAGGGCAGCGCCGAGGACGTCGCCGCCTGGCTGGCCGAGATGCTCCGGCTCTTCGAGATCCGCCAGCACCTGATCGTCAACCGCCGGATCACGCTGGCCTCGCAGGACGGCGCACCGGGCGACACCGCCGGCATCCGGGCCGACTACCTCAATCCGATGCGGCTGGCCGGCCCGGCGACCGACGACGACGGCGGGCCCACCGCCCCCAACTACACCTGCGCCGGCCGCTACGACTTCACCGCCCGCCGCACCCCGGACGGCTGGCGGCTGACCGAGGTCGTCGTACAGGAGAAATGGCGGGAGGTGCGGCAGGCGGGCGACTGACCCCGGGCGGTCCGCGACCGGGCGCGCCTCGGCCGTCCCGGCGAGCGTCCGGCTCCCCCGGGCGAGGCCCCCTTTCCTTGATCGCACCGTCCGCGCACACTGAGCGTCCGGCCGGTCCCGCGCGCCCGGCCGGACGGACGGACCGGCACCCGGCAGACCGTGGAGACCGTATGGACAGACCGCTCGGCCCCCGGACGCGATGGCTCGGCTCCGCCTGGGGCCGGGGAGCGACCGCCGCGCTCGCCGGGGCGCTGCCCGCGCTCGCCTTCCCCGCCCCGTCGTGGTGGTGGCTGGCCTACGTCGCGCTGGTGCCGTGGCTGCTGCTGGTACGGACCGCGCCGACGCCCCGGCGGGCGGCACTCGACGGCTGGCTGGGCGGGACCGGTTTCATACTGGCGGTGCACCACTGGCTGCTGCCGAGCCTGCACGTCTTCATCCTCGTCCTTGCCCTGCTGCTCGGTGCGCTCTGGGCGCCCTGGGGCCTGCTGGTACGGGCCCTGCTGGGCGGCACGCCCGGCGCCGGGAGATCGGCGGCCGCGCTGGTGCTGGTGCCGTCGGGCTGGCTGATGGTGGAACTCGTCCGGTCCTGGGAGTACTTGGGCGGCCCCTGGGGCCTGCTGGGCGCCAGCCAGTGGCAGGTCGCACCCGCCCTGCGGCTGGCGTCGATCGGCGGGGTCTGGCTGCTGAGCTTCCTGATCGTGGCGGTGAACACCGCCCTGACCGAACTGCTCGCCCGCCGCGCCACCTGGCGGCCCGCGGTCGCCGGCCTGCTCGTGTGCGCGCTGGCGGCCGGCGCCGCGTGGTTCGCGGCGCCGGGCCCCCGCCCCGCCGGCACGGTGCGGATCGCGGTCGTCCAGCCGGGCCCGGACGGCACCCCGACCCAGCGGCTGGCCCGCAGCGAGGCGCTCACCCGGTCGCTGGCCGGCCGCGGGGTGCACCTGGTCGTCTGGGGCGAGAGCAGCATGTACCAGGACCCGGCGGACCGCCCGGCGCTCGCCGCCAGGCTCGCCGCGCTGTCCCGGGAGACCGGCGCCGACCTGCTGGTCAACGCCGACTCGGTACGCGCCGGGCGACCGGGCATCTACAAGAGCGCGGTACTGGTCGGCCCGCACGGCCCGACCGGCGACCGCTACGCCAAGAGACGGCTGGTCCCGTTCGGCGAGTACATACCGTTCCGGTCCGTACTGGGCTGGGCGACCAAGGTGGGCAAGGCGGCCACCACCGACCGGATACGCGGCACCCACCAGGTGGTGATGCCCGTCGCCACGGCCGGCGGGCTGCGGATCGGGCCGCTGGTGTGCTTCGAGACCGCCTTCCCCGACCTGAGCCGCGCCCTGGCGCGCGGCGGTGCGCAGGTGATCGTCGCCCAGTCCTCGACCTCCACGTTCCAGGACAGCTGGGCTCCGCTGCAGCACGCCTCGCTGGGCGCGCTGCGGGCCGCGGAGACCTGGCGGCCGATGGTGCACGCCACCCTCACCGGCGTCAGCGCGGTGTACGGCCCCCGCGGCGAGCGGATCGGCCCCACGCTCGGCACCGACCGCAGCGCGGCCGCCGTCTACGACCTGCCGCTGGCCGCCGGCACCAGCCCGTACACCCGGTTCGGCGACTGGGTGCTGTACGGGGCGGTGGGCGCCCTGGCGCTCGCCGGTGCGTACGGCGGCGGGAAGAGGCTCACGCCACGGCGGCCCGGCGGACGGACCGCCCGGCCGCGCCGGGGCGAGGGCCGGACGGCTCCCCCGGACCGGCTCAGCGAGCGGACCGCTCCACCGCGTCGGTGATGACGCGCTCGCACAGCTCATGGGTGCGCAGCGCGTCCCGGGCGGACGGCTGCCGGCCGGCCCGTACGTCGTCCAGGAACGCCAGGACGATCTGCTCGATACCCCGCTGCCGGGCGACCGGCACCCAGTCACCGCGCCGCCGGACCGTCGGCTGCCCCTTGTGGTCGATGACCTCGGCGAGGTTGACGACCTGCCGCCGGGTGTCCTGCCCGGAGACGTCGAGGACCTCCTCCGCCGAGCCGCTGAGGCGGTTCATGGTGCCGATGGCGGTGAACCCGTCGCCGGCCAGCTGGAGCACCACGTGGTGCATCAGGCCGTCCCGGATCCTGGCCCGGACGTCGATGTGGTCCGGCTCGCCCGGCAGCAGGAACCGCAGGGTGTCGACGACGTGGATGAAGTCGTCCAGCACCAGCGTGCGCGGGTCCTCGGGCAGCCCGACCCGGTTCTTGTGCATCAGGATCAGGTCGCGGGCGTGCTCGCGGCACTGCGCGTAGGCCGGCGCGAACCGGCGGTTGAACCCGACGGTCAGGCCCACGCCCCGGTCCTCGGCCAGCGCCACGAGCCGCCGGGACTCGTCGAGTTCGTAGGAGAGCGGCTTGTCGACGTAGGTCGGCACACCGGCCTCGACGAGCCGGGTGACCAGCTCCGGGTGGGCGGCGGTGGCGGCGTGCACGAACGCCGCGTCCAGGCCGACGGCGAGCAGCGAGTCCAGATCCGCGTGGAGCTGGTCGCCGGTCAGCCGGTGGGCGGCGCCGACCCGTTGGAGGGTCGCCGCGGTGCGGGTGTGCAGATGGAGTTCGGTCCCCGGCAGGGTGCCCAGTACGGGCAGGTACGCCTTCTGCGCTATGTCGCCGAGTCCGATGCAGCCGACCTTCACTCTTGCTCCTCGCGTAGTGCCGCGGTCCTGGTGCCCCGCGCCCCGGCAGCATACGTGCCGGCCGGCGGCCGCCAGTCGGCGATGCCGTCGAGGGCGCGCAACGCGAGATCGGGGGCCAGGCGGGCGGTGGCGGCCATCAGCCCGGCGCGCAGTGCACACGCGGGCCGGGACCGCCAGGTGGTGAGCCGGCCGATCCGCTCGGAGCGGCGCACCACCTCCATGGTGCGCGGCAGCCGCTGCCGGGTGTACGCGGCCAGCGCGGCCCCCAGATCGGCGTCCGGCCCGGCCTCGTGCGCCAGCACGACGGCGTCCTCGACGGCCTGGCACCCGCCCTGCCCCAGATTGGGCGCCATCGGATGGACGGCATCCCCGAGCAGCGCGACCCGCCCGTGGTGGAAGGCGGGCGGCGGGGCCGCCGCGCTGTACACGTCGTTCCGCAGCACCTCGGCCGGGCCGACGGCGTCGAGCAGCGCCGGAACGGGCTGGTGCCAGGCCCCGAACCGCCGCAGGAGTTCGGCCCGCTCGTCGTCGACCGCCCGGCCCCCCGCGGGCACGGCCGCCGTGGCGTACGCGTAGATCCGCCCATCGGCCAGCGGCACCGTGCCCCACACGCTGCCGCGCCCCCAGGTCTCGTGCGCCACCGGGCGCACCCCGTCGGGCGCCGGCACGACGAACCGCCACGCGGTGAAGCCGGCGTAACGGGGAGCGGGGTGACCGGGGAAGACGGCACGGCGGACGGCGGAGCGGATGCCGTCGGCGGCGACCACCAGGTCTGCGGAGAGGTCGGTGGAGAGGTCGGTGGAGGTGTCGGCGTGGTTGTGCCTGGTGTTGCCCCTGGTGTTGCCCCTGGCGTTGGGCTTGTCCGTGTCGACAGTGGTGCAGGGGCGGTCGGGTGCGGAGATGCGGACCCGGGCCGGGCGGCCGCCCGGGCGGGGGTCGCCCGGGTCGACGAGGGTGGCCGTGGCGCCTGTGCGGACCGCGCCCGCGGGGAGCCGGGCGGCGAGCAGGGCGACCAGTTCGGCGCGGTGCACGATCGCGACCGGCCCACCGAAGCGCCGGACGGCCGCGGCGTTGTCCGTACGAGCCAGCCGATGTCCGCCGGGCAGCCGGAACTCGCCGGCCACCTGCCGATCGGCCCTCGCCCGCACCGCGTCGCCCACCTCGATCGTGTCCAGCGCGCGCTGGGCGTTCGGCGCCAGCGCGATGCCCGCCCCGACCGGCTCCAGCGCGGCGGCCCGCTCGACGACGGTGACCGACCACCCGCGGCGCTCCAGGGCCACCGCGGCGGTGAGCCCACCGATCCCCCCACCGATCACCAGCGCGGTGCGCTGCTGCTTCATGTCGCCTCCGATTCCGTGCCGAATCCGTTTGCGAGTCCGTCCGAGGTCCGGACGACGCCAACTGCCGACAGCCAAGCAGCCAGGCAGCCAGCCACAGACGGTCAACTACAGATGTAGTCACCACTCGACGGGAGACTACACCCGTAGTTCACGAAGGTCACTACATCCGTAGTGACCCCGCTAGGGTTCCTCTCATGACCGCTCGTGACCGTCACCACCCGGCTCCGACCGCCCCCGCCCCCTCACTCTCCTCCCCCTCCTCCCCCGCCTCCGGCCGCCCTCAGCTGATCGCGGATGCAGCCATTCACCTGCTCGCCGAGCGCGGGATGCGGGGGCTGACCCATCGGGCCGTCGACGAGGCGGCCGGTCTGCCGCTGGGCTCCACTTCGAACCTCGCGCGGACGCGGGAGGCCCTGTTGGAGACGGCGGTACGGCGGCTGGCCGAACGGGAGGCCGCGGTGCTCACCCCGGCGGAAATGCCGGCGGTCGCCGGCACTCCGGCGATCGGCACCGGTCCGGAGGCCATTGCGGACGCCCTCGCGCTCGCACTGCACCGCTACCTCTCACGGCACCGGCAGTTGCTCCTCGCCCGCTACGAACTCGCTCTGGAGGCCACCCGCAGGCCCGCGCTGCGGGAGATCTACGACCGGGCGGGACGAGCCTTCCGCGAACCGATGGTCGCGATGCTGGCGGCGGCCGGCTCCACCGCGCCCGAACGGCATGCCCTGTCGATGGTGGCCTGGTGCGACGGCGTGCTGTTCTCCTGCACCGCAGGCCAGTTCCACACCACCACCCCCACCCGCGCCGAGCTGCGCACCTCCTGCGCGGAACTCCTGACCGGCATGCTGCGCCGCCAGGACGACGCAGGACGCTAGTGGGCAACGGCGGACGCGGGCGGGGACGCCGCGGACGCTACAAGCGGCGGGCGCTGTGAGGGCACGGCGGACGGGACGGGGCACGGCGGACGGGACGGGGGACGGCGTACGCGACGGGGTACGGCTACGGGGTACAGCGGACGCTACGGGGTACGGCCGGCGGCTCCGCCGAGCTGGAGCTCCAGACGGTCGATCGCGTCCCGCAGCCCCTGGCGGTATTCGCCGTCGGCGAGGGCGTTGACCGACGCCCGGGCCCGCAGCAGCTGGGCCCGGGCGTCGGCCGGCCGGTCGAGCGCCGCATAGTCGGCCGCGATGTTGAGATGCAACGAGGGGAAGAACGCCCGCAGCGCGACGAGGGGGTGGTGACGGGTGCCGGTGCCCTCCCCCGGCACAGCGACCGCCCCGGTCTCACCTGCGGCGGGCCCGGTGCCATGGGGCCGCTCGGTGACAAAGCCCTCGGCCGCTTCCAGAGCCCGGAGGTCCCAGTCCAGCTCGTCCCGCGGGTCGTCCTGGGTGTCGGCCATGTAGTGCGCGAGGGCGCAACGGTGGAAGGCGTCGCCCTGCGGCCCGATCTCGTGCCACAGCGCGGAGAGGCGGTTACGCGCCTCTTCACGATCACCGGCCCGATGCAGCATGATCGCCTGGCCGATCCGGGTCAGCACCCCGTCCTCAGACATCGCCTCCAGCCGCTGCTCCACCACCGCGCACTCCCCGTATCCACTCACCACCGCTGACGTTTCCTCGACGCTAACCGCCACCGGAGAGCTTCGCTCGGTGTGCGCGACGCGCCGGGTGGCAGCCGTACGGGCGGAAGCTGCGGTCCACGGTCCCGGCCCGGGAGCAGCGGTACGGGCGCAGGCTACGGTCTACGGCCCCGGCCGGGTGGCAGCCGTACGCCGGTGGGCCACCGTCCGGGCCGGGGCAGCCGTACTACGACGGCTACCGCCCCGGGCCCGGGCAGCCCTACGACGGCGGGCCACCGCCCCGGCTGGTTGCTCAGCCCAGGTCCGGGATGCGCCAGTCGATCGGGGCGTGACCGTGCGCGGCAATCGCGGCGTTGATCTGGGTGAACGGGCGGGAACCGAAGAACTTCTTCGCCGACAGCGGGGAGGGGTGCGCGCCCTGCACCACCACATGCCGGTCCTCGTCGATCAGCGGCAGCTTCTTCTTGGCGTAATTCCCCCACAGCACGAAGACCGCCGGGTCGGGCCGGGACGCCACTGCGCGGATCACCGCGTCGGTGACCTTCTCCCACCCCTTGCCCTTGTGCGAATTGGCCTCCGCCTCGCGGACCGTCAGGACGGCGTTCAGCAGCAGCACGCCCTGCTGGGCCCAGGGCATCAGATAGCCGTTGTCCGGAATGGGGTGGCCCAGCTCCTCCTTCATCTCCTTGTAGATGTTCCGCAGCGACGGCGGCGTCTTGACCCCGGGCTGCACGGAGAAGCACAGCCCGTGGCCCTGACCCGCGCCGTGATACGGGTCCTGGCCGAGAATGAGCACCTTCACCTGGTCGTAGGGCGTCGCCTCCAGCGCCGCGAAAACCTGCTCGCGGGGCGGATAGACCGGGCCCTGGGCCCGCTCCTGCTCGACGAAGTCGGTGAGCTCCTTGAAATAGGGCTTCGCCAACTCCTCGCCGAGTACCCCGCGCCAGGACTCGGGCAGCATGTCGGTCACCACGTCAACAACCTCCGGTGTGTGTTGCGTTCTCACTCACAGAACCTACCGGCGACCACTGACAACACCGCCCACGGGCCATTTCCTTCCCGGGGCGCTGGGGCGGGGGCGAGGGCGGACGGGGCGGACCAGGCTCGTGTCCCCCCGTACCGAGGGCCCCTGCGGCAGGACACCGGACACAAGCCTGCGGCACGGGGGGGCGGGCCCACGCTGTCGGGCTCACGACACGGGGCGGGGCCACGGTACGGGACGAGCCCACGGCAGAGGGACGGCCCGCGGCACGGAGACGAGCACGGGGCCGGGGGGCGGGCGAAGGCCCGGGGGCTCGAGCCTTCGCCCTGCCCCGCGGGGACTCACCTCGCCTCGCTGGGCCCCACCAGGCGCCGGCGAGGCCTACCACGCTCCGCCGCTCCGCCGAAGCCGATCCCCCTCCCCCGGGTCCCAAGGCTTCACCACGCCTCACCAGAGCCTGGGTCTCCTCCGCCCTGCCGAGCCTCTCCAGACGTCCAGGCCCCGAGGCCCAGGGCCCCTCCGCAGGCCCCGAACCTCTCTCACTCCGAGATCCGAACCTTTCCCCGCCAGGCTCCGAGCTTCCCCACCGGGCCCCGGGCTTCCCCGCCGGGCCCCAGCCCCCCGCCAGGCCTCAGCTCTCCCCCGCCGGGCTCCAGCAACTTCCCCCACGGGGCTCCCGGAACTTCCCTTATCGGGCTCCAGCAGCCATGCCCCGCCAGGCTCCGGCGAGCCCCGGCTGGCCCCGGCGGGCCCTGGCGGACTCCGCCAAGCCCCGGCGGCTTCCCCCGCCCCCTCCCCCTCTCCCCCTTCGGGGGAGGGGGCGGGGGGTGGGTTCGGGGGTGGGGGATGAGGCCACGCCCGCGACGACCACCTGAGCCACCGCCCCGCCCAGCCCCGCGCAGCCCCGCGCAGCCCCGCCGCACCCCGCCGCCACCTCCACCCCAGAGCCCACCCCCCGCCACCACGTCCAGCCCCGCCCCACCCAGCTGACAGCGCGGATGCGAGAACCGCGGTCGCCCCCGAGCCCGCAGCGCTACATGGCATGTCTGCCGACGGTCCGCTGACACAAGTGGTGCCGGCCCCTTAGGGACCGGCACCACCGACTCTGCCTCTCGGAACACACACCCACGCAAGCCGGCCAACGCGCTCACCAACCGCGAGCTCACCAACGTTCGGCTCACCGACGCAGGCCCACCAACACCGGCCCACCGACACCGGCTCACCCACACCGGCTCACCGACACCGGCTCACCGACGCGAGCTCACCTTGGGGGCCTGCCACCCCGTAGGGGCCTACCGCCCCGGACTCGCGCCGCTCCGACGGCCGTTCACGCCCCTGCGTTGAGGAACAACCCGCCGTCCACGACCAGTGTCTGGCCGGTGATCCAGCCCGCCGCGTCGGACAGCAGGAAGGCCGCCGCCCCGCCGATGTCCTCGGGGACGCCGAGCCGCGCCATCGGGTAGGCGGCCGCCGCCTCCTCCTCGCGGTCCTCGTAGAGCGCGGCCGCGAACTTGGTCTTGATCACGGCCGGCGCGATGGAGTTGACCCGTACCAACGGCGCGAATTCATGGGCCAGTTGGTGCGTCAGGTTGATCATCGCGGCCTTGCTGATGCCGTACGCGCCGATGAACGGCGAGGCGCTGAGCCCGGCGATCGACGCGATGTTGACGATCGCGCCGCCGTTCTCCTTCTGCCACGCGTGCCAGGTGCGCTGCGCGAGGCCGAGCGCCGAGATGACGTTGGTCTCGAACACCTTGCGGGCGACCCCGAGGTCGAGGTCGGCGATGGGCCCGAACACCGGGTTCGTACCGGCGTTGTTGACGAGGTAGTCGACCCGGCCGAAGGTCTCCATCGCGCGCTCGACGGCGACGGCCTGATGGGCCTCGTCGTGCGCCTTGCCCGCGACGCCGAGCACCCGTTCCGCGCCCAGCTTCTCGACGGCCTCCTTGAGGGCGTCCTCGTTGCGCCCGGTGATGACGACCCGGTCACCGCGGGCGACCAGCGCCTCCGCGATGCCGTAGCCGATCCCGCGGCTGGCGCCGGTCACCAGCGCCACCTTGCCGGAGGGCTCCGGGAGCCCGTTTGCCTGCTCGGTCATGTCCTGTACTCCTGTGGTCGGTGGGCGGTCAGTTGAGCGGGCCGCCGGCGACGTACAGGACCTGGCCGGAAACGAACCCCGCCGCTTCGCCGGTGAAGAAGGCGATCGCGTTGGCGATGTCCTCGGGCCGGCCGACGCGCTGGACCGGGATCTGGGTGGCGGCCGCGGCCTGGAAGTCCTCGAAGCCCATGCCCACGCGCTCGGCGGTGGCGGCGGTCATGTCGGTGACGATGAAGCCGGGGGCGACGGCGTTGGCGGTCACGCCGAACTTGCCGAGCTCGATGGCGAGGGTCTTGGTGAAGCCCTGCAGACCGGCCTTGGCGGCCGAGTAGTTGACCTGCCCGCGGTTGCCCAGCGCCGAACTGGAGGAGAGGTTCACGATCCGGCCGAACTTGGCGTCCACCATGTGCTTCTGGCAGGCGCGGGACATCAGGAACGCGCCCCGGAGGTGCACGTTCATGACCGTGTCCCAGTCGGTCTCGCTCATCTTGAACAGCAGGTTGTCGCGCAGCACACCGGCGTTGTTGACGAGGACGGTCGGTGCGCCGAGCTCGGAGGCGACCCGGGTCACCGCCGCCTCGACCTGCTCGGCGTCCGAGACGTCACAGCCGATCGCGACGGCCTTCCCGCCGGCCGCGGTGATCTTCTCGACGGTGTCCTTGCAGGCCGCCTCGTCGAGGTCGAGGACGGCGACGGCACGGCCTTCGGCGGCCAGGCGTACGGCGGTGGCCGCGCCGATACCGCGGGCCGCGCCCGTGACGATGGCGACGCGCTGCTCGGTGGTGGACATGCGGGTTCTCCTCACCTCGAAACCTCGACAAGCGGTCCGCCACACCGATCCCGTGGGTGAGCAACCGCTTAGTAGCCTGAGCAGGGCTGACGCTAGAAGCCCGGCCACCCGCTGTCAACGCCCCACCACCGCGCCGTTGCCGAGCTCACCTGCACCGCCCCGGCGGAGGAGCAGAAACCGGACGGACGGACGAAAACAGAGGAAAGGGGCGCCCGGCCCGGGAGACGGGCCGGGCGCCCCTTGGGGACGCATCCGGGTACGACGGAATCCAGCCGGCCGGCCAGGCCGGGTGTGTGCGGAATCCGGCTCAGCGGACCAGCAGGTCCAGCAGCCGCTCCGCCTCGGTGGTGGGATCGGCGGTCAGCCCGGTGTGCACCGGGCCGGGCTGGACGATGGTGCTGCGCGGGGCGATCAGCCAGCGGAACCGGCGCCCCGCGTCGTCCGCCGCGGCCTGTCCGGCCCGTTCGCCGCCCGCGCAGATCCCTTCCACGGCGCCGAGCGCGGCGCGCACCCCCTCGACGTCGACCGTCGGGTCCAGCGCCAGCAGCCGGGCCTCGTCCAGATGGGTGCGGGCCTCGACGAAGCGCCGGGCACGGCAGTACACCACCACACCGGCATTGATCATCTCGCCGCGCTCCACCCGGGGCACGACCTTCAGCAGGGCGTACTCGAAAACATCGCGTCCGTTGTGCAGACCGGTCACTTCACTGCCCTCCGAGGCAACTTTCCGGCCAGCCATGCCGGCGCCTGCGAGGGCTCGTCCTTGGTGGGCTCCCCGACGGTGATCCGCTCGCTGATCGTACGGGCACGCGCCAGCAGCGTCGTCACATACGCCTGGCGCAGGACGTCCGGGGAGTCGAATCCGGGCTCGTCGACGAGCCATTCGTCCGGCACGTCCGCCGCGATCTCGGTCAGCAGTTCCTCGGTGATCTGCGGCGCGAATTCCTCGGCCGCCGCCGCGAGGTCCGGACCGAACGTCGCGAGCACATGGTCGGCGGCGTTGTACGGCCGGCTCGCGGACTTTTCGGCGGTCGGCCAGTTGTGGTGCCAGATCATCGCGGCGCCGTGGTCGATCAGCCAGAGTTCGCCGTGCCAGACCAGCAGATTGGGATTGCGCCAGGACCGGTCGACATTGTTGATCAGCGCGTCGAACCAGACCACCCGGCCCGCCTCCCGCGCACTCACCTCGAACGCGAGCGGATCGAATCCCAGCGATCCGGGGAGGTAGTCCATGCCGAGATTGAGCCCGCCGCTGGCCCTCAGCAGCTCCTGGACCTCCTGGTCGGGCTCGCTGAGGCCGATGACGGGGTCGAGCTGCATGCGGACCAGATCCGGCACCCGCAGCCCGAGCCGGCGGCCCAACTGCCCGCAGATCACCTCGGCAACGAGGGTTTTGCGTCCCTGCCCGGCACCGGTGAACTTCATGATATAAGTTCCGAGATCGTCGGCCTCGACGATTCCCGGGAGCGATCCGCCCTCACGCAAAGGCGTGACATAGCGGGTCGCCATGACTTCGGTCATCATCCCCACAGGCTACGGCAGCGTTCCGCCACTCGTTATTCCTTTTCCGCCCGGTCCGGTACCGGTGCTTCGCGCTGCGCGGATTCCGGCTAAGGCCCCGGAGAAAGCCCTCCACGGAGCGCCACGGCGGAGTGTCACGGCGGAATGCCCCGTGGAACGCCTTGGGAAATGACTTGGGACACGCCTTGTGGAACGCCCCATCAGCATCCCGGGATGAGAGTGCAGCACACCCACTGGAGGACAGCATCGTGGACGACCGTCGCACGGACGACCGCACCTTGGAACACGGCACCACCGGCCCCGCGTCCCTCACCGACCCCGCCCATCCCCTCAACTCCGCTGCATTTCCACGTCAGTTCGCCCGCACCCGCCGCTTCTCCCTCGGGGTGCCCCGGCATTTCACCGTCTCCCCGGACGGCCGCCGGGTGCTCTTCGTCCGTACGGGTTCGGGTACCGACCCCGTGGGCCGGCTGTGGCAGTACGAGGACGGCGCGGAACGGGTGCTGGCCGACCCGGCGCTCCTCGTGGGAGACACGGCCGAAGCGCTCCCCGAGGAGGAGCGGCTGCGCCGGGAGCGCGCCCGTGAGAGGTCGGCCGGGGTGGTCTCCTACGCGGCCGACGACGCCGCGCGGCTGGTGGCGTTCGCGCTGTCCGGTGCGCTGTGGGCGGTGCGGACGGACGGGGGCGCGCCGTTCCCCGTCCCGGCGGCGGGTCCGGTGGTGGACCCCCGCCCTTCGCCCGACGGGCGGTCCATCGCCTATGTGAGCGGCCGCTCCCTCCACGTCGTCACCCTGGCCGGGGAGGACCGGCAGCTGGCCCGTGCGGAGGGCCCTGAGGTCTCCTACGGGCTCGCCGAATACGTGGCGGCCGAATCCATGGGCCGGCTGCGCGGCTACTGGTGGGCCCCGGACGGTCGCCGCCTCCTGGTGGCGCGGGTCGACACCAGCCGGGTGGCACGGCGTTACCTCGCCGACCCCGCGGATCCGGCCAGGCCGCCGCGGACGATCCGGTACCCGTCCGCCGGCACCGCCAACGCGGACGTCACGGTGCAGCTCGTCGCGCTGGACGGCGGGCGCGTGGAGGTCACCTGGGACCGCACGGCGTACGAGTACCTCACCGAGGCCGGCTGGGACGCGCACGGCCCGTTCCTGGCCGTGCAGAGCCGTGATCAGCGCACGGTCCGGCTGCTCGCGGTCGATCCGGTGACCGGGGCCACCGAGGTGCGGCACGAGCGGACCGATCCGGCCTGGGTGGAGCTCATACCGGGCACTCCCGCCCGTACCGCCTCGGGCGCGCTGGTGGTCCCCGAGGACGACGGCGACACCCGCTATCTGGCCGTCGGTGGCCGCCGGGTCACCCCGGAGGGGCTGCAACTCCACGCCGTATTGGCGGTCGAGGGCGAACGGGTGCTCTTCACGGCGAGCGAGGACCCGCTGGAGACCCATGTGTGGAGCCATGAGCCCGGCATCGGCAACCGGCTGCTGAGCCGGGGGCCGGGCCGGTTCACGGCCACGGGGCGGGGCAGCGCCGTAGTTGTCGAGGGGGAGACCCCGCACGGCAACGAGGTGAGCGTGCTGCGCGAGGGCCGGCCCGCGGGGGGCATCACCTCGCTCGCCGAGACCCCGGCGGTCACCCCCCGGCCGGTCTTTCTCACCTTGGGAGAACGGGAGTTGCGCGCCGCCCTCCATCTGCCGTCGTGGTACCGGGAGGGCTCGGCCCGGCTGCCGGTGCTGCTCGACCCGTACGGCGGGCCGGGGATCCAGGTGGTGGGACGGGGCCGGGGGTGGTTCACCTGTGTGTCGCAGTGGTTCGCCGAGCAGGGATTCGCCGTGTTGGTGGCCGACGGGCGGGGCACGCCGGGCCGGGGGCCGGCCTGGGAGAAGGCGGTGCACGGCGACCAGCTCGGGCCGGCGCTGGAGGACCAGGTGGACGCGGTACGGGCGGCCGCGGCGCGGTACCCGGACCTGGACCTCTCGCGGGTGGCGATCCGCGGCTGGTCGTTCGGCGGGTTCCTGGCGGCCGCCGCGGTGCTGCACCGCCCCGATGTGTTCCACGCGGCGGTGGCCGGCGCCCCGCCCACCGACCAGCGGCTGTACGACACCCACTGGAAGGAGCGGTTCCTGGGCCACCCGGAGGAGCATCCGGACGCCTACGAGCGCTCCTCCCTGGCCGGGCACGGGCATCTCCTGACCCGTCCGCTGCTGCTCGTCCACGGGCTCGCGGACGACAACGTGGCGGCCGCGCACACCCTGCGCTTCTCGGCGGAACTGCTCGCCGCGGGCCGGCCGCACAGCGTGCTGCCGCTGCCGGGAGCCACCCACCTGCCGGCCGACGACGCGGTCAACGAGCAGCTGCTGCACTTCCAGCGGGACTTCCTGCGGGACGCGCTGTCGGCCGTCGGAGTGTGACGCGCCGACAAGAACATGCCCGGCTTTGAACGCGGCCGCCGAGGCCTCCGTATGGAGCTTGTGCAACGTCCATGGACCAGATCGCGCACCGAAGGCACCACCACCGGAGGCAGACCATGGCACGACAGGCAGCAACGGGGCGGACGGAGACGGCAGCGACGGGGTCGGGGACGGAGGAGACGGTTCCGGCACGGCCGTGCTGCGGAACGGCCCGGCGCACCGTGGTTGCGGCGGTCGGCGCGGCCGGCCTGACGGCGGCGCTCGCGGCCTGCGGCAGTGATATGGCCGGCTCGGGCGGTGACGGCTCCAAAGTGGCGGACGGCAACGGCGCCACGGGAGCGGGCGGTTCCGAGGCCGGCAGTGGCGCCGGTCCGGCCGGCAAGGAGCTCGCCAAGGCGGCGGAGATCCCCCAGGGCGGCGGCAAGATCTTCAAGGCGGAGAAGGTTGTGGTCACCCAGCCGCAGAGCGGCGAGATCAAGGCGTTCTCCGCGGTCTGCCCGCATGCGGGATGCGTCGTCAACGAGGTCTCCGGCGGCACCATCAACTGCCCGTGTCACGGCAGCAAGTTCGACATCACCGATGGCAGCGTGAAGCACGGCCCCGCCACCAAGGGCCTGGCCCCGACGAAGGTGAACGTCAAGGGCGGTAGGGTCACGCTCGCCTGAGGCACGTCAACGGCCCGCGAAGGGCCCGCCGCCGCTTGTACGACGTGCGGCGACGGCCCTTCCATCGGCCCTTCCGACGGTCCGGCCGTCGGTCCGGCCCGTCAGCGGGCGCGGCGCGGTCTCCGCCAACTGGTCAGCACGCCCTCCGTAGTGGTGACGGTGGCGACCAGGGCGAGCGTGTGGCGGATCATCGCCGGGGTGTAGTCGGCGGGCACCCCGGCGATGGCGTCCGCGGGCACCACCGCCGTGTAGCCGAGGTTGACCGCGTCGAACACCGTATTGGGGATCGCCACGTTCGCCGACACCCCGGTGACGACGAGCGTCCGGCAGCCGAGGTTGCGCAGCAGCGCGTCCACCTCGGTGCCGGCGACCGGTGAAAGGCCGTGCAGCCTGCGCACCACCAGGTCCTCCTCGCCGACCGGTACGGGATCGGCGATGCGCACCGCGGTGGACCCGGCGAACTGCTGGACGGGCAGCTTCTCCGCGGCTCTGAACAGGCGCGCGTTGCGGCTGGCGCCGCGCCCGTCGGGACGGCGCTCGGCCACCGCGTGCATCACCTGGACGCCCGCGTCATGCGCGGCCACCACCAGGCGGGCGATGTTCGCCAGCGCCCCGGAAGTGCGGGCGGCGTCGGCGAGTTCGGGCAGCGCGCCCTCCGGGCCGACCACGCCCCGCTGGCATTCGACGGTGAGCAGCACCGTCGAGGCCGGGTCGAGTTGCTCGCCGAGCCGTACGGCGTCCGAGGGCATGGCAGGTCCTCCCCGTTCCGGTGGTCCGTTCCTGACGGCGTCCGCCCCGGGCGGGCACGCTCCCCTGCCGGGGCTCTTCGAGGCGGGCGAGGATACCGGGCATTGCATCCGGCAGGAAGAGCGCCGATGATTTCTGACGCCCAGTCAGTTCGTCCCGGGCGGGCAGTTCCCGTCGGGGCAGTCGCAGCGGAGGCGATGCCGGATGACCGACACACAGCGGCACGGGCGCCGGATCATGATGACGCCGGGCGAACTCGACGCGTTCCTCGCGGAGCAGCGCACCTGTCGGGTCGCGACGGTCGGCGGGGACGGCGCGCCGCACGTGGGAGCGCTGTGGTTCGCCTGGGACGGTGCCGCACTGTGGCTCTATTCGATCACCCGCAGCAGGCGGTGGGCCCAGGTCCGCAAGGACCCGCGGATCGCGGTGGTGGTCGACGACGGGCACGCGTACGGCGAACTGCGCGGCGTGGAGCTGTCGGGCCGCGCGGAGTGCGTCGGGGAGGCCCCGCGAACCGGTGAGCGCTGTGCCGAACTGGACGCTCCGGAGCGGCTGTTCGCCGGGAAGTACTTCGGGACGACCACGATGCCCCACGACGGCCGGCACGCCTGGCTGCGGCTGACGCCGGATTCCGTGGTGTCGTGGGACTTCCGCAAGATCCCGGGCTGAGCGCCGGCCACGGCGAGGCAGCAGGGCGGAGTCACCGGCGGTGATCGCCGGATCTCGGCGCGTTGTCAGTGGCGTCTGCGAGAGTGGTCCCGTCAGCCCGTTCCGCGCCTGCGCAGGGTGCGGAGGCGGGACGGCCCGGTCGGGCGCGGCCGGGTGCCGACGAGACGAAGGAGATCCGGTGAACGTGCTCTTCCCCGCACTGCGCGAGGGTTCGCCCGCCCCCGCGCTGCGCTTCGGCGACCGCGTGCTGAGCCATCGACAGCTGGCGTCGGTGGCGGGCGCGCTGGCCGAGCGGATCGCCGGTGAGACCCGCATCGCGGTCTGGGCGACGCCGACGCTCGAAACCTCCGTGGGGGTGGTGGCCGCGCTGCTCGCCGGTGTGGCGGCCATACCGGTGAATCCGAAGATCGGTGAGAGCGAGCTGGCGCACATCGTCGGCGACAGCACCCCCTCCCTGGTGCTGGCCGGGGCGGACGACGCGCTCCCGGGCCCGCTCGCCGCACTCCCCCGTATCGACGTCGACGCCACCGAGCCGCCCGAGGAGCCGGGGCCCGCGCTGCCGCAGGAACCGACCGACGAGACACCGGCGCTGATCGTCTACACCTCCGGGACGACCGGCCCGCCCAAGGGCGTGGTGCTCCCCCGCCGCGCCCTCGCCCACACCCTCGACGCCCTCCAGGACGCCTGGCAGTGGACCGCCGACGACGTCCTGGTGCACGCCCTGCCGCTGTTCCACGTGCACGGCCTGATCCTCGGCGTCCTCGGACCGCTGCGCCGCGGCGGCAGCGTCCACCACCTGGGGCGCTTCAGCACGGACGCGGTCGCCCGGGAGCTGTCCGGGGAGGGCACGATGCTCTTCGGCGTCCCGACGATGTACCACCGCCTGGCCGTGGAGGCGGGCCGTGATCCGGTCCTGGCGAAGGCGCTGTCGCGGGCCCGGCTGCTGGTCTCCGGTTCGGCGGCGCTGCCGCTGACCGATCACGAGCGGATCGCGTCGGCCTCCGGGCGGCGGGTGATCGAGCGGTACGGCATGACCGAAACGCTGATGAACACCAGCGTGCGGGCCGACGGCCCGGAGGCCACCGGCACGGTCGGGGTGCCGCTGCCGGGGGTGTACGTCCGGCTGGTCGACGACGCCGGCCAGGCCATCGAGGGCGGGGACGGCGAGACGGTCGGGGAGATCCAGGTCCGCGGCCCGAACCTCTTCGTCGAGTACCTCAACCGCCCCGACGCCACCGCGGCCGCCTTCGACGGTGGCTGGTTCCGTACCGGCGACATGGCGGTCCGGGACGCCGCCGGCAACTACCGCATCGTCGGCCGCCGGGCCACCGATCTGATCAAGAGCGGTGGCTACAAAATCGGCGCGGGCGAGATCGAGAACGCACTGCTGGCGCACCCCGGCGTCGCCGAGGCGGCCGTCACCGGCGCCCCCGACGAGGACCTCGGCGAGCGGATCGTCGCCTGGGTCGTGGCCGAGCGCGGCCCGGAGGCCGGCCCTCCGCCGTCCGCCGAGGAGCTCGCCGACCATGTCGCCCACCAGCTCGCGCCGCACAAACGGCCGCGCACCGTGCACTTCCTGGACGCCCTGCCGCGCAACGACATGGGCAAGATCCTGAAGCGAGAGCTCCATGCATGACGGTGGGGGCGGCGAGAGCGGCGGGGGCGCCCCGGGCGGCGCGGGTGCGGGCGCAGCAGGAGCGGGTACGGGCGGCGGCGTGACAAAGCCGTGCGCGCGCCTGACGGCTCGTCAGGCGCTGGCGGCGGTCGCGGACACGTACACCGAGTTGCCGGCGCCATCGGCGACGGCGTCACCGGGCCCGGACGGGCCGCTCGGCTGGCCCGGTTACGACGCCGCCCGGGCCCGCGCACGTACGGCGACCGGCGAGGACGAGTCGGTGGTCACGGCCGTGGCCGACCTCGCCGGGACCCGGGCGGTCGTGCTCTCCTTCGAGTTCCGCTATCTCGGCGGCTCGCTGGGCGAGCGCACCGGCGACCGTCTGGAGGCGGCATACACCGAGGCCCGGGAGCGGCGGCTGCCGGTCGTCTCGCTGATCGCGACCGGCGGCAGCCGGATGCAGGAGGGCATGCGCGCCCTGAGCCAACTGCAGCGGGTGGCCCGGCAGTCGGCGCTGCACCACGCCGCCGGACTGGCGCAGCTCGCCGTGGTCCGCGATCCCACCACCGGCGGCGGCTGGGCCACGCTCGGGGCGGCCGCCGATGTGATCCTCGCGCTGCCCGGGGCACAGATCGGTTTCGCCGGCTCGCGGGTGCGCCCCCGGGACGCCGACCCGTCCGCGTACTCCGCCGAGGGGCAGTTCGCCGCCGGGCAGGTGGACGCGGTCGTCCCACCCGACCGGTTGCGGGGCACACTGCGGCGGTGGCTGCGGCTGCTCGCTCCCGCCGGCCGCCCGGCCGGCGCCGATGCCACGCCCGCGCCCCCGCCGGCCGCGCTCGGCGCTTCCGGGCTGCCGGAGACCGGCTGGGATGCGGTGGTGCGCGCCCGTGCATCCGAGCGGCCGCGCGCCGAGGCGTATCTGCGGGCGTATTTCGACGACCGGGAGGAGCTCAGCGGCGACCGCTGCGGTGGCACCGACCCCGGCATACGGTGCGGCTTCGGCCGTCGTGAGGGCCGGACCATCGCCTTCGTGGCCCAGTGCGGCACGGCCACCCGCCCGGCCGGCTTCCGCACCGCGGCCCGGCTGGTCCGGCTCGCCGACCGGCTCGGCATACCCGTGCTCACGCTGGTGGACACCCCTGGCGCCGCGAACGACGCGGTGGCCGAGCGAGCCGGTGCCGGAGCGGCGATCGCCGACGCCTTCGCGGCGCTGGCCACCGCGGAGGTGCCGGTGACGTCCCTACTGATCGGCGAGGGCGGTTCGGGCGGCGCGCTGGCCCTCGCCGCCCCGGGCCAGCTCTGGGCCACGCCCGACAGCTACTTCTCGGTGATCGCCCCGGAACTGGCCGCCGCCATCCTCAAACGCGACGAAGGACAGGTGCACGACACCGCCGAACAACTCCGCATCCGCCCCCAGGACTTGCTGGACCTGGGCGTCATCCGCGGGATCGTGCCGACGGCCGGGAACGGGGAGATGGACCGGGACGGGGGACGGACCGGGGCGGGGTGACCGACCGGGGGGCGGGGCGACGGACCGGGCGGGGTGACGGACCAGGGCGGGGCGACCGACCGGGCGGGGTGACCGACCGGGCGGAGTGACCGACCGGGAAGGGTTACGGATCGGGACGGCTGAGGCCGCCGAAAACCCCGTTCAGCGCCGGAGGCCCGTTCAGTCGGCCTCGACCTGCTCGGCGGCCGTCCGCAGCGCATCCACCGCGGCGCGGATCGAGGGCCTGCGGTCCGCGTCCGCGCGCCAGATGGCGTACACATGCCGGCGCATCGTATGGCGTACGGGCACCACGCTCACCCCCTCGGGCACCGGTCCCCGGCCCAGGCGGGGCGCCACCGCGACGCCGAGCCCGGCCGCGATCAGGGCGAGCTGGGTGCCGTGCTCCTCCGCCATATGGGCGATGCGTGGTTCGATGCCCTTGCTGCGCAGCGTGAACATCAGCCATTCGTTGCAGAACTCCCCCTGCGGCCAGGAGATCCACTCGTCCTCAGCGAACTCCTCCAGCTCCACGGAGCTCCGCCGGGCCAGCGGATGCGTGGCCGGCATCGCCACATCGGCGGGGTCGTCCAGCAGCGGTGACTTCGCCAGCCCGTCGGGGAGGGACAGCGGGCGGTTGTACCAGTCCAGGACCACGGCCAAATCGATGTCGCCGCGCACCACCCCGCGCACCGACTCGTCCGGCTCCATCTCGGTCAGATGCGCGCGCAGCTGAGGATGCCCTGCGCGCATCCCCGCGAGCGCGGCGGGGAAGAGGCCGCGCGCCGCGGTGGGAAAGGCGCCCATCCGCAGCTCGCCGACCGCCTGGCCGCGGTGCGCCTCCAGCTCGGCCTGGGCGAGTTCGACCTGGGAGAGGATGCGCACCGCGTGGTCGGCGAGCAGCCGTCCGGCGTCGGTCAGCCGCACCCCGCGCCCGTTCTTCGCCAGCAGCTGCTGCCCGGTTTCCCGTTCCAGCTTGGCGATCTGCTGGGAGACGGCAGAGGTGGTCACATGCAGCCCGTCGGCGGCCGCGCTGACCGATCCATGGCGGGCGACCGCGCTCAGCGTCCGTAGGCGATCAAGGTTCAACATATAAGCAATGCTACGCGATACCTGCCACAAAAACTCGCTTGTGCTACTAAGTTGCATCCGCCATCTTGGGTGTCATGACCAGCGCCACCAGCACTTCCGTCGCCTCCGCCAGCCCCGGCACGGCCACGGACTCCACCGCCCCCACGCCCCAGCGGCCCGTCGCCGTGACCCGGCCGCGCGCCCGCGGCTGGCAGGCCCGGTTCGCGATCCTCGCGCTCATCTGGGGCTTCAGCTTCCTCTTCATCAAGGTGGGCACGCAGAGCTTCGCGCCCTTGCAGGTCACGCTCGGCCGGGTGACGTTCGGCGCGCTGGTGCTGCTGGCCATCCTCGTGATCAAGCGCGAGCGACTCCCGCGCTCCGCCCGCACCTGGGGACATCTCACGGTCGCCGCGTTCTTCCTCAACGTGCTGCCGTTCTCCCTCTTCGCCTACTCCGAGCTGACCATCCCCTCCACCCTGGCCGGCATCTGCAACGCCACCTCGCCGCTGTGGGGCATGGCACTGTCGGTCGTGGCGCTCTCCGAGGACCGCCCGACCCGGCGGCGGGTCGCCGGTCTCGGCATCGGCTTCCTGGGCGTGCTGACCGTGCTCGGCGCCTGGCAGGGCTTCGCCGGTACGGATCTGACCGGCACCGCGATGGCCCTCGGCGCCTCGCTCAGCTACCCCATCGGCTGGATCTACGTCCGCCGCACGCTGGCCGGCGCCTCGCACTCCCACCTGTCGATGTCCAGCACCCAGCTGCTGCTGGCCACCGCCCAACTCGCCGTCGTCACCCCGCTGTTCACCACCGCACCGACCGGCTACCCGATCCTCCCGCTGCTCGCGGTCTTCGCACTCGGCGCACTGGGCACCGGCTTCGCCTTCCTCCTCCAGTACGGCCTGGTCGCCGAGGTCGGCCCCACCACGGCGCAGATGGTCACCTACTTCGTCCCCGTGATCGCCACCGCCGCCGGGGTCGCCCTCCTGAACGAGCGGCTCAGCTGGAACACCCCGGTCGGCGCCCTGATCGTGCTGGCCGGCGCGGCCCTCACCCAGGCCAAGCCCCGCACGCCGACGGCCCGCCGCTCCACGTCCACCAACTGAACCACTGGCCCGTTGTCCGCCTCCGGGGGCAACGGGCCGACTTTTTACGGCAGTTCGCGCGCCATGCCCAGCTGACGGGTGAAGGAACATACTCCAGGCCCCCTGGGCCCCTGGGTGGGAAACGCGAAGCGGGGGCGTCGCGGAAGGGGTGAACGGGACGTCCGGTGTGGCCGCCCGGCTCAAGCGACCCGAGGCACGGCTGCCGGAGGAGGGGAGGGCGCGAGGATCCCCCGTCGCCCTCCAGGCGGAAGAAGATCCCCGCCGTCCTCCGGGGGGAACCGCCCACTTCGGCCGGCCGAGCCAGCCGTGGACCGCCTCCAACGATGGTCGCTGGGACCCGGAACCGTGGCCGCGGCCGCGGCCGTGGCCAACGGTAGCGCCGCCAGCCCGCCCCCTGACCCGAGGCGCGGACACCGCATCCCACACGGCGGCCTGCACAGCCAACTCCGGTTCGCTGCAGCCGAGTTCTGGACCACCGGCCTCCACCGAGCGGCTCCTCTCCCGAAGCACACTCCCTACTCCTATCGTCACTCGTATCGTCGTGGCTCACCCGCCCCCGTGGCCGCGGCGACCGCGTCGGCGAGCGGCTCGATGTCGCCGTGCGACAGCCCGGAGACGGTGATGCGGATTCCCGGTGGGGAGTGCAGCCGGAAGCGCGCACCTGGGGCGACCGCCCAGCCGGAATGCAGCAGCCGGGCCACCGCTCCGGTCTCGTCCGGGACCGGCACCCAGACGTTCATCCCGCTCCGTCCTCGCGCGGGCACCCCGCGCTCGGCCAGCGCCCGTATCAGCGGGTCCCGGCGCCGGCCGTACGCGTCGGCCACGGCCGTCGGATCGACCGCGGACGTCTGCCACAACTGCACGACCGTGTCCTGGAGGAGATGGCTGACCCAGCCTGGGCCCAGTGCCTGCCGACCGCGCACGCGGTCGACGGTCACCGCGTCGCCGGTGAGCACCGCCAGGCGCAGATCGGGCCCATAGGCCTTGGCCGTCGAACGGACCAGCGCCCAGTGGTCGGTGACACCGGAGAGCGGATGGAGCGGGAGGTCGACGATGCCGTGGCCGTGGTCGTCCTCGATGAGGAGGACGCCGGGGTGATCGGCGAGGAGCGCGCGGAGCTCAGCGGCGCGGGCGGCCGTCACTGCGGCGCCGGTGGGGTTCTGCGCCCGGTCCGTGATGACGACCGCACGGGCGCCGTCCTCCAGCGCCTGCGCCAGCCGGGCGGGCAGCGGCCCTTCGTCGTCCACGCCCACCGGCGCGGGACGCAGTCCGAGCGCCGGCACGAGATCCAGCAGGCTGCCCCACCCGGGATCTTCCACGGCCACGCGGTCGCCGGGCCTCAGATGGGCGGCGAGCACCCGTTCAATGGCGTCGAGTGAGCCACTGGTGATGGTGATCGGGCCCTCCGCCACGCCGTCGTCGGCAAAGGCCGAACGGGCCAGCGCGGCCAGCTCCTCGTCGACGGCCGGGGTGCCGTAGAGCACCGGCCGCCGGGAACTGCGCGCCGCGGCGGCGGCCAGCGCCCGTTCGAGCGGGGGCAGCAGGGACGGGTCGGGGTTGCCGTCGGAGGTGTCGCGGACCCCCGGGGGAACCTCCACCCGCAACGCCTCGCGGGGCGTACTCGCGGGACGCGGGCGCACCCGGCTGCCGCGGCGACCCGCGGTTTCGATCACTCCCCGGTCGCGGAGCGTGCGGTACGCGGCCGCGACCGTATTCGGATTGACCTCTAGATAGACGGCCAACTCCCTGAGCGGGGGCAGGACTTCGCCTGGTTGGAGCTCGCCCGCACCGATGGCTCGCTCGACGCTGGCGGCAATGTCCGATGCGCGCCGCCCTTCGATCCGATACTCTCCTAGCACAAACTCGATTATGCACTAGTGCAATGGAGCTGGCAATGGCCTCTGCCGAGTCGTACGCGCCGAGCGATCTCACGACCCCGACCCGCGCCCGCGAGCGCGCCGCCTATGACCACGAGACGGTGCACGCCATCCTCGACGAGGGCTACGTCTGCCACCTGGGCTTCGTCCGCGACGGTTCCCCGGTCGTCCTGCCGACGCTCTACGGCCGGGTCGGTGACCGCCTCTACCTGCACGGTTCGACCGGCTCCCGGCCCCTGCGGATGGCCGGCGGGACCACGGACCCGGGCCTTGAGGTCTGCGTCACCGTCACTCATGTCGACGGCCTGGTGCTGGCCAGGTCCGCCTTCCACCACTCCATCAACTACCGCTCGGTCGTGGTGCACGGCACCGCGTACCAGGTCACCGACGCCGAGGAGAAGACGGCCGCCCTGGACGCGCTGGTCGACCACGTCCTGCCCGGACGCGCCGCGGACTCCCGCCCCGGCAACGCCAAGGAGCTGGCCGCCACCGCCGTGATCCGCCTGGACCTGCGCGATGTCTCCGCCAAGATCCGTACCGGCGGCCCCAGCGATGAGCCGGAGGACCTCGCGCTGCCGTATTGGAGCGGCGTCCTTCCCGTGGCTCCGGTGTACGGCGCACCCATACCGTCCGACGACCTGGCACCCGGCATCGCGGAGCCGGCGTACCTCACCGCCCGCTGAGGAGCACCCGTGCTGATACACCCCTGGGACGCCCCGACCGATGACGCCGAGTGGCAACGCTGGCTCGCCGCACACGACTTCGGCCAGCTGGCCGCCAACGGACGGCCCGGTGAACCGCCGCTGGTGCAGCCCCTGCACTTCGCCTACGACTTGGACCGCGGCGAGGCGGTGACGCATCTGGCCCGCCCGAATCCCCTCTGGGAGGCGCTGGCGGACCGTCCGCAGGTGCTGCTGAGCGTGGTGGACGACTACACCTTCATCCCCGGCCCCTGGCAGGCCGAGGAGGGCAAGCCGCCCGAGCACGGCGTCCCCACGAGCTTCTACGCCGCGGTCCAGCTGAGCTGCACGGCTCATGTCGTGGACGATCCGGAGGCGAAGGCGGCGCTGCTGCAACGGCAGATGGGTCACTTCCAGCCTGAGGGCGGCTCGGCCCCGGTCACCGCCGGTGAGGCACCGTACGGACGGCTGCTCTCCGGCATCCGCGGCCTGCGCCTCGAAGTGCACGACATCCGCGCCAAGTTCAAATACGGAGGCAAGCGAAGCGAGACCGTCCAGCACCGCATCTCGGGACGCCTCGCCGAACGGAACGGCCCCGGCGACGCAGCCGCCCGCGCCCACCAGCAGCGCCGCCTGGCAGCGGCCGGTGCGGTCCCGAGGACGCCCGCTCCCTGACCCGGATGTCCTGCAGAGGAAGGGAGCCCGGCCGATGCCGCCGGCCGGGCTCCTCCGCGGCGTACGCAGCGGTGCCATCACCTCGCCCCCTTGCCCGGCCCGTTGCCGTCGACTCAGCCGGGCGCCGCCGCCGTGGCCGGCGGGGTCGTCGCCACGGCACTGCGCGCCTCCGTCACGGCCAGCACGGCAACCGCCGTCGGCAGCACGCCCATCCCGAACGCGATCGCGATCGGCGTGGCGAGCCGCTCATAGAGGAAGAGCACCGCAATGGCGGCCGCGGCGTACACCGGCTCGATCAGCGCATTCACCGAGGCGATCGTCGCGCGTAAGGCGGCCGGCACCACGAAGGACGGCACATAGCCGAGCATGGTCGGCACCGCCGTCACGTACCCCATCAGCCAGAGGCTGCGCACCAGGTCGTGCGCCTGGGCCCAGAGCCCCCACCACCACGAGCGGCAGCAGACAGACCGCACCCAACCACGAAGGCGCCGATCGCCGAGGCGTACGGATCGCTGCCGCCGCCCCTGCCCAGCCCGCCGGGCGACCAGCGTCATCGCGGCGCAGCGGCCTCGAACAGCAGGACGTCGGCGATACCGGCGGGACGCACGGACGGCCGCGCCGCCTCCGCCGAGGAGCGGGACGGTCAGCCCCGCCAGCGCCCCGATGACTACCGGCGCACCGCCCGCGGCGAGCCGCTCCCCCACCGTCACGCACGCCTCGACGGCGATGAGAACCGGCCCCGCCCCATGGTGACGTTGGTGCCGACGGCCGACCCGGTCGTCTGCACGGCGGCGAAGTAGGCGCCCCGGAAGACGGCCAGTGCCATGCCAGTTACGAGCGTGCGAGAACGCCGCGCTCGCGCCGGGCTCGTACGGGGTCGGAGCGGCGGGGCCGTCGAGCCGGCGTCAGCCGGCGTCCCGGCGGCGCCCCATGCGGTGGCGGCGAACGTCACGTGCAGCAGCCCCCGGCCCATGGGCAGGGCGGCGGAGGAGGAGGGGGTGGCACGCAGGGACGGTGCTCCGAGAAGGGCCGGTCGGCGCGGTGCGCCGAGGAAAGGCCGCGTGTCCCGTCTGCAGGCAGCGACGGTCAGCTCGGTAGTGGACCCGAGCCTGGATGTCCTCGGAGGCCGCCGCCCGCCTTACGCGCCAGGCAAGGAGAGCAGAGCACAGTGACCTGCATGGTCCATGCGCTATGCGGCGGGCGATCCCGGCGGCACTCCGTCCCCGGCACCCGCCGGCGCGCCCGCCCCGGCTGCGGCCGCGCCACTGCCGTACGAGGTGGCGTCGCCACGAGCTTCCGCGGTCTCCCCCATCGCCGTGGTCTCCCTCAGCGCCGTAGCCTCCGCCGGGCCGGTGGCCTCCCCTGGGGCCGCTCCCGCCACGACCAACGACTCGGTCGTCTGCGGCTTGGCCAACTGCGCAATGAAGGCGCCGATCAGGACGACGACCCCGCCCAGGATCTGCGGAGCGGAGAGGTGTTCACCGAGCAGCACCCAGGCCAGTACGGTCGCGATGACCGCCTCCAGACAGGCGACGACCCCGGCCACCTGGGGCGAGAGCCGGCGGATCGACACCACTCCGGTCAGATAGGCCGCCACCGTTGCGACCAGCACGATCCAGGCGAGCAGCAGGGCGGCGGGCACCTGGGTGCCGTTCATGTCCGCGCCGCCGCCGAGGACCGCCCAGTCGAGTTCCCAGGGGCGCGCGATCGCGGTGAGGACGACGGCGCCGATCAGCAGACCGTAGGCGATCACCCCGAGCGGGTCCGCCGTGTCCTCACCATCGCTACCGTGGTCGGAGAGCACGAAGTAGCCCACCTGACAGCAGGCCGCCCCCAGCGCGAGCGCCAGGCCGAGGGCGTCAAAGCTCAGCCCGGACCAGATCTCGACGACACAGGCGAGGCCGCCGACGGCGAGCACCACACCGAGCGCCGCGGCACGGGTGACCGGCCGCTTCTGTACGAACCGGACCCAGCCGAGGACCAGCGCCGGCGCCAGGTATTCGATCAGCAGGGCCACGCCTACGGGGATGCGGGAGAGCGCGGCGAAGTAACACGCCTGCACACCGGCGACGGCGAGCAGCCCGAAGCCGACGAGCAGAGCCGGACGGCGGCGCGGCAGATCGCGGTGGCGCCAGGCCACCGGCAGCATGACCAGCGCCGCGCCGGCGACCCGGAGCCACGTGACATGCAGCGGTTCGAGACCGGCCGTGATCAGGGGTTTGGCGGCCACGCCGGAGCCGCCGAAGGCGAGCGCCGACAGCAGGGCGATGCCGACGCCGGCACCACGGCCCCGCGGCGCGCCGACCCGGCTCCCGTCGAGCGCGGACGATCGCTGGTCCGGCCAGGACCCCGCAGTTCCCTGACCCGGGCCGGCCGCTCGACCTGCCGGGCTCCCTGATGACGCGTGCATCGGGTCATCATGACAGCCGCCGTCAGCAGCGCAACCCCCGAGACCCCTGTCAGTCCTGGCCGGCGCGATCCCCGTCCAGACGGGCGGCGAGCCGGGCGGTGTCGACGGAGGCCCGGCGCAACACCTCGACGGCTCGCGATTCGGGATCGTCGACGAGAGCGGCGAGCAGATCGAGGCAGCCGGCGCGGGTGTCGTAGCGGGCGTGTGCACGGTCGAGGGCGCCGTCCATGGCGGCGGCCGCGGCCGGTGACCATCCGGGGACACCGCCTTCGGTGACCACCGGAACGGCGCCCGAGTCCTCGACCGTGCCGAGCCACTGGAGTCCGTAGCCGATGCTGCGCTGGACGAGGTAGCCGAGCAGCCGTGCCACCTGCGGTCCGCCGTCGAAGGCCGCGCGCACGGCGGGGTCCGACTCCAGGAGACCGTGCAGCAGATGCGCGGTGTCGACCTGCCGGTCACCATCCCGGGTGGCCCGCCTGCGGGCCGCGGAGACCACCGACGCGAGTTCGACGGTGAGCCTGCTGTCGAGGTCCTCCCGGACGGAGTCGTCGGCTCCGCTATACGCAGTACGGTTTTGCACAACCCCACCCCACCACCCCCTGAACGCCCGGGCATCCCCGCCGGGAAGCATTTGCGCATCCCACGCTGGTTGGGGATACCGCTCCGGCATCTCCTCCTCAGGGAGGAGATAAGACGGAGAGAATATGCAGATTCCGTGGAGGTCGGACATCCGGGAATGAGACCTTCCCCCTCCCGCGAGCTCCTCGACGGCAGTACGGGCGGCCACCCAGTAGGGGCTGCCACCACCAGAACTGACGAGCCATCAGAATCAAGCGTCGCCGGTATTGAACCTTCTCCCCCGCCCGGCTACGTTCCGCGGCACCAGCCAGGACCGCCACCGGAGGGGTGATCGCATGGCCGAAGTCACCGCACAGGCCCGCATCGAGGCACCGACCGAGACGGTCTGGAACCGGCTCACCGACTTCGATGCCTACGGGCAGTGGAACGCCACCCACACCTCCTTCCCGAAGGGCGGCCCGGAGACACTGGAAGTGGGCGCGGCCTACGAGGAGAACATGAAACTGATGGGCTTCCCCGCCGAGGTCACCTGGACCGTACGAGCACTGGAGCCTGGCCGGTTGCTCGACATCGCGGGCAAGGGCCCCATGGGCGTCAATCTCGGAATGCGTTACGCCCTCACACCGGACGGCGAGGCGACCACCGTTCAGATCGACGGATCGTTCACGGGCGCGGCGGTCTCCCTGATGGCAGGCAAACTGAAGGATTCGGCGAGCGCCGCACTGAACGAGTCACTGCGCAAGCTCGCCGGCCTGCTCGCCTGAGCCCCGGCACCTGGCGCCCGACCCGCGGCGCCCGGCACTCGGACCGACGTCACCCCATTCAACGAGACCCCCGACGCCAGCCCTCTCCTACAGGGAGCCAGCGGCATCAGTCCTCTTCGGCGAGGATCAGATACAGCTCCTTACGGGCCTTGTTGACCACCGCCATGGCCTTCTCCCGCTGCTCGGGACTGCCGGTGGCCCACACCTGCCGGAACGCCTCGACCAGGCCGCCACCCGCCTTGCGTATCTCATTCATCGCCTCCCAGTCGACACCGCGGCCGGCGTCCTCCCAGGGGGCGTCAGAGCCACTGTCGGCCTCGGCGCGTCCGGCCTCGGTCAGCGAGAACAGCTTCTTGCCGCCCTCACTGGCGCTGGCGATCAGCCCCTCGTCCTCGAGGAGTTGCAGGGTCGGGTAGACCGAGCCGGGGCTGGGCTTCCACGCCCCGCCGCTGCGCTCGGCGATCTCCTGGATCATTTCGTAGCCGTGCATCGGGCGGTCCTTGAGCAGCGCCAGTATAGACGCGCGCACATCCCCGCGCCGGGCCCGCCCGCGCGGGCCGCCACGCCCCCGGCCGCCACCGAAGGGCGGGCCTCCGAACGGCGGGCCGAAGGGGCCGAAGGCGGAGCGCCGCCGCTCCCAGCCACCCCCGAAGTCACTCCGACCGCCGTGGCGTCCGGGCCCGTGGTGCTCGTGCCGGTACTCGTGTCCGTGATCGTGTCCTTGGGAACGCATGGTGACGTCCTCCATTTCTATCGTTGATCTGTCGCGATGCTTCAACGATATATCGGGACTGTTCGCCGAAGCAAGACCCGAGCTACATCCGATTCGACGAGGCAGGTCCGGGCACGTCAGCGCATCCGTCGCCGCCGCGTCGCTATGCCTCCACGCCTGACGCCTGCACGCCTGCACACCTCACGATGCGCGGGATCCGGCTGGCGTCCACCGGTCCACTCGGCGCCCGAGCACCCCCTTCCGATCCAATTTCCCGGGATTGGCCTTGGCCCGTGGCTCGGTGGCCCCTCTACGCTCGCGCTCATGAGGATTCGCATCGTGGACGCCTTCAGTGAGCGTCCGTTCGCCGGCAACCCCGCGGGAGTCCTGCTCCTCGACTCCGACGCCTTTCCCGAAACGGACTGGCTGCAGCAGGTCGCAAGAGAGGTCAACCTCTCCGAAACCGCCTTCGCACACCCACTGCCGGAGGGCGGCGACGCCGACTGGGCATTGCGCTGGCTCACCCCGGCCGCCGAGGTGAACATGTGCGGGCACGCCACTTTGGCCACCGCGCACGTTCTGCACAGCACCGGGACCGCCGCCGGTACGGTCCGCTTCCGTACCCGCAGCGGGGTGCTGACCACAACGGCCGGCGACGACGGCGCGATCACCATGGACTTCCCGACCGCGCCGCTCAGCCCGGTCGAGGTGCCGCCCGTCGTCGCGGCCGCGCTGGGCGTCGACATCCTCTCGGCCCACGACACGGGCCCGAACGTCGGTGATCTGCTGGTCGAGCTGGCCGACGAGACGTCCGTGCGGGCCTTGACCCCGGACTTCAAGGCGCTGGCCGGGCACGGCGGCCGCGGGGTGATCGCCACCGCCCGCGCCGAAGACCCCGCCGGTGGCTACGACTTCTTCTCGCGATGCTTCTTCCCTGCGGTCGGCATCGACGAGGACCCGGTAACGGGCAGCGCGCACACCGCGCTCGCCCCGTTCTGGTCGGCACGGCTGGGCCGCAACTCACTGGTCGGCCTGCAGGGTGCGGCCCGTACCGGCTACGTACGCACCGAACTGCGCGGCGACCGTACGCTGCTGACCGGTTCCGCGGTCACGGTGATCGACGGTGAACTGCTGACCAAGTCCTGACCGGCCGTCTTTGCGCTGAGCGCCTCGGCCGGGTGGCAGGGGCGCGGCGCCAGAGCAAGAGCCGGCCCGAACCGGCCGAGAACCGTCCGTCGGGCACCGGTCCGGCTCGCTCCGGCCCACTCCGGCCCGCTCCGAAGCGGCTCCTGCAGCCGGCGGGGGCCCGTCGGGGCCCGGGCCACACCCCAACCCGATCATCGGCTCCCCACACCCCACAGACGCTGTCCGGGCCCTCCCGCGTCGCCCGGGCCTCCCAGGCCGCCGCCCCTCCGCGGTCCCCCGACCGGCCGCTCCCCGCCAAGCCGGGCGCCCGCTCTCAGGCTTCGGCCCGCGCACGCGCGAAACCTCACGACTCCCCCCACCCCCGAACCCACCCCCCGCCCCCTCCCCCCCCGAAGGGGGAGAGGGGGAGGGGGCGGGGGAAGCATCGGCAGGCGTTCAGCGAGCGAAGGTCGACGGCGTACGGGCTACCGGCTACCGGCTACCGGCTACCGGCTACCGGCTACCGGCTACCGGCTACCGGCTACCGGCTACCGGCTACCAACAGCGGTCGACGCCCGACGGGTTACGGACAGCGAGCGACGTCGATGACCTCCGGGTTACGGAGACGAGCAGCGGTCCGCCAACACAGGGACGGCCAACGACTACCAACTGCACACACGACTGCAGAGACCGACTACAGGCACCACCCAGCCAAGCCCCAACAAACCCACCCCTCATCCCTCATCCCTCACCCCTCACCCCTCACCCCTCACCCCTCACCCCTCACCCCGTAGGCAACCACCCCACCCGCCCCGCCAATACCGCGTAGCCCACGAACGCGACCGTGTCGATGAGGGCGTGGGCAGCCACCAGGGGGCCGACGCGGTGCCAGCGGCGGTAGAGGAGGACGAAGATGGCGCCCATCACCATGTTGCCGAGGAAGCCGCCGATGCCCTGGTACAGGTGGTACGAGCCGCGCAGCAGGGAGCTGGCCACCAGGGCGGCCATCGGGGTCCAGCCCAACTGGCCCAGTCTGCGCAGCAGATAGCCGACGACGATGACCTCCTCCAGTACGGCGTTCTGCACCGCGGAGGCGATCAGTACCGGGATCTTCCACCACACATCGGGCAGTGCCTCGGGGACCACCGTCAGGTTGACACCGGCCGCCCGCGCGCCCAGATAGAGCAGCAGGCCGCTGCCGCCGATGGCGGCCGCCAGGCCCGTTCCCCGGCCGAGGTCGAAGCCGGGCCGCCGCCGGTCGAAGCCGATCGCGCGGAGTCCGCCGGCCCGTTCGCGCATCAGGAGGTGCGCGACCAGCGCCACGGGCACCAAGGCGGTGGCGATCCCGAACAGCTGCCAGGCGAGATCCAGCCACGGCCGCCCGGGCGCATGGGAGGCGTTGAGGGTCGCCGCCTGGTGTTTGAGGCCCCCGGGTTTGGTCAGCGACCCGATGAAGCTGATCAGCGACGAGAGCGCGCTCGCGCCCACGGACAGGGCCAGGACGATCAGCGTCTCACTGCGCAGGACGCTCCGGGAGGGCGGCTGAGACGCGCCTGGTCCCGCCCCTCCGCCGGAGCCCTCCCCCGGAACGTCCGCACCGGACCCGGGACTTGTATCCGACTGCACGCTTCCTCCACTTCCGCATTACCACCTCTTCGCCACCACCGCCCCGCTAGGGTCTCGACAGCAGGTACGAAGATCGCGCGCGACAGGCCGGGGACGGGCGCCATCCACGTGGCGCATTCCCTCCTCCCCCATCGATTCCCGATCGAGCTCCGAGAAGGAGAGGCGCTACCGCAATGGGACGACACAGCTTGCCCGACGGCCCCACAGCGAAGTCCACGGGGGCCCGCCCCGGACCCCGGCGCCGCACCATCGTCCTGTCCACCGGCCTCGTCCTGGCGGTCGCCGCCGGTTCCGTAGTGGCGCTGCGCAGCGGCCTGCTGCCCTTCGGTGGGCGGTGCGACGGCCCGTCGGTGCGGATCACTGTCGCCGCCTCGCCCGATATTGCGCCGGCCGTCGAGGCGGTGGCCGATACGGCCCGCGAGAAGGCGACACGTACCGACGGCAGGTGTCTCGACGTCCGGGTCGTCGCGCGGCCCTCCCACGAGCTCGCCGACTCGTTCGGACAGCGGCCCGCGGACCCGGAGTTCCAGGTATGGATACCGGATTCGAGCCTGTGGGTGGACCGCGTCGAGGCGGAGAGCGGCACTCCGCTGACGGCCGCCGGCGCCATCGCCTCGTCACCCCTGGCGCTGGGTGCCGTCCCCAAGGCGGCCAAGTCCCTGGGCTGGCCTAACAAGCGCTACACCTGGGCCGGTCTCACCCGGAGCGCGACCTCGGGCGGTGATCTGCGCCTAGGTGTCGCCGATCCCACCCGCAGCGCCACCGGGCTGCTGGCCCTGTCCCGTATCAGCGCCGCCAACACGGAGGACGCCGGGGACGGGGACGAGGCGGCCACCCGTACGGCGGCCACCGCCAAGCTCCTCTATCAGCGGGTCGCGGACGGCGACGGTCAGGTCATGGCCACGTTGCCGCGCGACGACTCCGGTGCCGAGCAGGGAAATCCGCGCCGTAACCAGGCGCTGATGCTGTCCGAACAGGCCGCGTTCGCCCACAACGAGAGCTCGCACGGCGGCCCGGACCTCGATCTCTTCTACCCGGAGGACGGCACGGCCCGGCTCGACTACCCGTACGCGCTGGTCGACGAGGACGAGATGAGCCCCGAGCAGTCGCGGGCCGCCAGCCGCTTCATGACCCTGCTGGGCGAGCCCGACGGGCAGCGCGCGTTGCACGAGCACGGCTTCCGGACCGGGGACGGCAGGGCGGACGCCGAGGTGCTGGCGGCGGCCGGCGGGCGCGATCCGCAGCCGTACAACGCCGCACCGGCCGAGCCGCCGACGGCCAAGCAGCTCCAGGCCCTGCTGGGTATGTGGACGATCACGGTGCAGAGTGCCCGGATCTCCACCGTGGTGGACGCCTCCGCGTCGATGGGCAACGCAGTGCCGGGGCGGGGCGGCCAGACCCGGATGGACCTCGCCCGGAATTCGCTCCTCCAGGCGCTGGCCACGTTCACGCCCGAGGACGAGATCGGGCTGTGGAAGTTCGCCACCCACCTGGACGGCGAGAAGGACTATCAGGAGCTGTCCCCGACCGGTCGCCTCGGCGACCCGGAGGGCGGCGACGGCACCCACCGTGACGCGCTCGCCGCCGCGTTCGGCTCGCTGGCCCCGGTGCCGCACGGCGCCACCGGCCTGTACGACACCGTCCTCGCCGCCTACGAGGAGGCCCGCCGGACGTACACGAGCGGGAAGTTCAACGCGGTGGTGCTCATCACCGACGGCGTCAATGACGACGCGAGCAGCATCGGGCTCGATGACCTGATCACCAAACTGGGCAAGCTGTCGGATCCGGGACGTCCGGTGCCGCTGATCGCCGTCGCGATCGGTCCGGAGGCCGACGCATCGGCGTTGGACCGGATCGTGGCGCCCACGGGTGGCTCGGCCCACCGGGTGGACGATCCGTCGCAGATCCACCAGGTGATCCTCAAGGCCGTCATGGCGGCGGGCAGCAACGCCCCGCGCTGAACCCGCGCCGCAAACCTCCCCTGGCCTCGGCCCCTGGTGGCGGCTACGCCCCCTCGGTCGCCGCCTGGCGGGGACCCGGCACCGCGGTGCGGGCGCCGAGCGGCCAGGCGACCGGCCAGGTGTGCACCGGCTGCCCGGTGTGCATCAGCTCGCTGTAGCGCCGGGTCATCGCGGCGAGTGCGGCGTCCCGGTCCAGACCCTGCCGGCGGGCGTGGTGGTAGGCCGCGGCCTGCCAGGAGGCGCCGTTGACCCGCCGTCGGCAGCGCTCCTCGATGATGGCCAGATAGTGGTCACGGTCGGCCGGCTCCACCCCCCAGGCGTCCAGTCCGCGGGCCGCCAGCGGCAGCAGTTCCTGGCGTACCAGCCGTACGGCCGGGATGTCGGCGAGGGCGGTGGTCCGGCCGGGGCGGGGCCATTGCAGGGTCGCGTCGATGCCGTACCGGCAGGCGGCGTCGAAGTTTCCGGCCGCGGCCTCGAACGGGAGGCGGGTCCAGATGGGGCGCGGTTCCTCGGCCAGGGCGCGCACCAGGCCGTAGTAGAACGCGGTGTTGGCGATGGTGTCGGCGACGGTGGGGCCGGCCGGCAGCACCCGGTTCTCGACCCTGAGGTGGGCGACGCCGTCGGCGACCGCGTAGACGGGGCGGTTCCAGCGGTAGATGGTGCCGTTGTGCAGCACCAGTTCGGCCAGGTCGGGCACGCCGCCCTCGGCCAGGACCCGCAGCGGTTCCTGCGGGCCGCACACCGGGAGCAGTGGCGGGAAGTAGCGCAGGTTCTCCTCGAAGAGGTCGTATGCGGACTCGACCCAGCGTTCGCCGAACCAGGTGCGCGGGCGTACGCCCTGTGCCTGTAGTTCCGGTGCGCGGGTGTCGGTGGCCTGCTGGAAGACCGGCGGCCGCGACTCCCGCCACAGTTCACGGCCGAAGAGGAACGGCGAGTTGGCGCCGACCGCGATCTGGGCGGCGGCAATGGCCTGGGCCGCGTTCCATACGCCGGCGAAGCGGCCCGGTGTCACCTGGAGGTGCAGCTGGACGGAGGTGCAGGCGGCCTCCGGCGCGATCGAGGGGGAACGCGCCACCAGGTGCTCGACGCCCTGGATGTCCAGGACGAAGTCCTCGCCGCGGGCCGCCCGCATCTGGTCGTTGAGCATGACGTAGCGGTCGTTCTCGGAGAGGCTGGCGACGGTCAGGTCGGTGGCGTCCAGGGTCGGCAGAATGCCGATCATCACGATCCCGGCGGCGACTTCGCGGGCCTTTCTTTCGGCGTAACACAGCCCCGTGCGGAGTTCCTCGGCGAGCTGGTCCAGGACGCGTCCTGAGAGCCGGTGCGGAAGGATATTGACTTCCAGATTGCACTGGGCGAGTTCGGTCTGGAAATCCTGGCTGGCGATCCGTTCGAGAACCTGGGAGTTCAGCATGCGGGGCCGCCCGTCGGCTCCGGCGAGATTGAGCTCGATCTCCAGGCCCATGAGATTCCGGGGCCGGTCGAACCGCTTCTCCACCAGGAGCCTGTGCAATCCTTCGAGACAGTCGTGTAGCTTTCTTCGATAACGCTCCCGGTCCGCCAGGTCGATCCCGTCCGCGGCGACCTTCTCCCCCATCGAAAGGGTCCCTCCTCCAGTGAACGGCCCGCGGCCACGGGCCGCTTGGGGGCGAACCCGGGCACACCGGGGCTCGCGCTACGGTCGATGATGCCCCGGCAATCTGATCGATAACGCCTCCGGGGCGGCCTGGTGCCGATAGGCTCGAAGTGGTGCGCCGTCCGGCATCTTCCACGGGCATATCTCAGCGGCGATCGCCGTCCGCATTTCGCTCGTGAGATTCACCGACGAGATCCGGCCTACCGCATCGGCGAGGTAATACGAGGTGGCACGACAAAGGCTCCGTACAAATTGGAGTAAATCACCTCGCGGACCGGTCCGGATTCCGCCTTGCCGGAAATCCGCAAGGCCGGTAGCCGAAACACTTTCAGAACATACGTCGTATAAACTCCGCTTACGAGGCAGAGACTTGGCGCCCCGTGTCGCGGTGTTCCCACCCGTGCCGTGGTTCGACGACGGGCCCTGATTCCCCACGCCGGGCCGCAGCCCCGGCCGGCCACGCTCTGACCCCGCACGCAAACAGCGCCGTTTGCACCTGCCGCGCTCCACCGTGTCTCCGAAGTGAGAGGCGACCCACCATGCCGCTGCACGTTGCCCCTGCCCCTGCGCCCGCCCTGCGCAGCATCCTGACCGCCCTCGGCTCGCCCACCGCCGTCCGCGAGGCCCCCGTCCCCGCCCTGCGCGCCCATCAGGGCCCGCTCAGCCCCGACCACCCCCTGCCGCTGCATGTCTGGGACGACGTCAGCCGGGCCGACGACACGCCGCACACCCGGCTGGCCGGCTGGCAGTTCCTGGTCCGCGGCGGCGAGCGGGCCGTGGCGACCGCCGAGGCGGTGCTCACCGCGGACGGCTGGACCTTCGGGCGCTTCTGCGGCGGGCCCTACGTCGCCTCGACCGAACGGGCGCTGGCGCAGTCCGAGGCGCTCACCACGCCCTACCAGCCCCGGCTGCTGTCCGTACCGGAGCTGTACATGCTCACCCTGTGGCTGCACCACGACCTCTCCTCCGACGGGGCCGAGGGGCTGCCGGCCGCCGGTGACCTGCTGGTGCCGCTGGCGCCCGCCCCGCCCGGCATCGCCGCCCATCGTCCGCACCACGTCGCCGACCTGCTCCCCCGGCTCACCCTGCGTCTGGCCTCCGCGCCCCTGGAGCTGCGCGAACCGGCCTGAGCCGCAAGCCGGCGGCGTCCCTCCGGGTACCCGCGCACCGGCGCACCACGCCCCTCACGAGCGTGCCCCGTGGCCCATTCCGGCCGCGGGGCGCGCTGCCGTGCTCACCCGCGCGGCCTAGATGAATGAGTCCTATGTTCATGCTGGCCGCGACCATGGCGAAGGGCGCCCGTTGGCTCGTGTGTGACGACAAACCTGGACGCCCTTCTGG